>NZ_JAVRBM010000007.1:64003-185467 GCF_034531255.1 Nostoc sp. ChiQUE01b
CAATACCTGATCGCGGGCAGTAATGCTGATTTTCCCTGCATCTCCTTCTCCTGAAGTACTTGCACTGAGTTGAGCGCCGTTAGTAATGGCAAGACTACCTGTGTTAATCTCAATCCCATCTGATTTACCTACAGCGCCCTGTTCCACTTGGCTGAATACTTGACTCAGGTTGTTATAAATAGATTCGCCATCTAGCAATACCTGATCGCGGGCATTAATGCTGATTTTGCCTGCATCTCCTTCTCCTGAAGTACTGGCACTGAGTTGAGCACCGTTAGTGATGGCGACATTACCTGCATTAATCTCAATTCCGCCTGAATTACCTACAGCATCTTTTTCGACTTGGCTGAATAGTGAGCTACGCGGATCGCTGACAGATTGGCCGTCAATAGCTACTTGATCGCTAGCTGTAATTCTAATCGTGCCTGCATTTCCTATGCCTTTGGTACTAGTACTGAGTTGAGCGCCATCACTCACCTCAAGAGAACCAGCCTGAATCTTAATGTCACCAGAGTTAGCTTGCCCCCCAGTCTCAACTTGATTCAATGCTCCACTGCTAGCCCCACTAAAAACTACCCGATCGCTGGCATTAATTTCAATATTTCCTGCCTGAGTTCCAGAGGAACTAAAACGTGGGTCTATTCCAGCTAATAACCGACCTCCTTCTATAAGATTTACGTTACGACCGTTAATCGCAATACTACCGCTACCCCCACCTTGAACATTCACAACTGCTTGTTTAGACAGGGATATATCAGCTCGTTCAACATCATTGGGAAAACTTAGAGAAGCTACTCTTGGTATTCCTTGGGACTCCTGAATATTTAGACCAACTGTTCCCGCACCAGTCAATCCTCCTAACTCAATCCGACCTCCAGCTACCTGCAAGCTCCCACCATCAAGGATGACATTTCCACCTACTAGTGCCAAAGTGTTTGTTGGCGGTAAGTAAAGAACAGCAGATGATTGATTGACAATGTTCGCTGAATTCTCTCTCAAGCGCAATCCTACAGGAATATTCACTGTTAGCAGTGACGCTGCTTGCGGGTTTGTGGCGCTAAACTCCAACCCATTATCAAACACTAGACTATCGGCAGTAGAAGCTACAAATGAACCCCCCATGTTTAAAAGCGCATTGGGCCCAAAGACAATTCCTTTAGGATTAATCAAAAACAGGTTAGCAGGGCCCAAAACCCCCAGAGTTCCTAGAATATTTGAGGCATTACTCCCTGTCACCCTAGTCAAAATATTCGTAATTCCTCCTGGATTTGTAAAATAGGCTTTTGCTCCTTCACTAACGTTAAATTCCTGGAAACTGTGGAATAAATTACTTCCTTGAATTGCTCCCCCATTAATCCGGTCAATATCACTGCCTTCAAGTTTGTCTTGTACTACAACTGAACTTTTATCGCCTAGAGTCGCATCAGGTGTAATTTGTGCTTTTGCCGGACAGGAAGCAATATAAGACAACAAAGCCAACACAAAATTCACCCCTATAGATAGAAGTAAAGTGTTGAAGAGGAGCGATCGCTTAACATATTGCATAACTTTTGACTCCTAAATCTTTGCTAATCAGAGATTTTTTGACAAAATTTTTTAGAAAGGATTCGCAACTATTGAGAAATAAATACCGTCTTCTTGCAAAGTCTTGCCTGTGTCTTGAATATCTGTTAATGGAATCCCATAATCAAGACGAGCGTTGAGGCGATCGCCCATTTGCCACTGTAAACCCAATCCCAACCCTACCAAGGTATTAGTCAAGGTATTAGTATTTTGGTCTGAATTCTCGGAACTATTCCAACCCACACCAAAATCAATAAACGGCACTACTTGCAAAACTCCTTTGACCTTTTCTACCCGCAGTACTGGTAATTGCACTTCTGCTGATGCTAAAAAGCCGTTATCTGTCAAGAGAATATCCTGTCGATAACCCCGAACACTACGCAGACCGCCCAGCCCAAACTGCTCTAAAGGCACAAGGGCACGGGTTGACAATTGCAGGTCAGAACGGATCACCAGTAAAGTTTGTGGTGCTAAAAGTCGCACGTATTGTCCTTGTCCCCGCCAAGAAAAAAACCGACTATCAGGAGGGTCATTGTTGACGGTAGCATTGAAGATATCTAAACCAAGGTTAAATTGAGAGCGCAGGGCTAAGGCTTGTTGAGAATCACGCTGCTGATATTCTTGGAAAAACTGTAAGACTGAGACGCGGGTCTCTCCCTCAGGGTTAGCACCTGCTGACACCAGGGGAAAACCTTGCACTTCAGATTTGCTTTCTTGTCGTAACACGGATAGACCCACAGCAAATTCTCTGTTGGGAGATAAGATTAAAGGTTGGCGGAAGCCTAACTCGAAGTAATTGGAATTACCAATGATATCTATGCGGTCAAAGGGTGGTTCGACAATTTCAATACTTGTCAATCCACCTCTGAGGGTAATTGTGCCATTACGAGGATTAACAGGTATGTTGTAGCGCAAGTCAAAGGCGTTGCTACCATCAGTATTGATATATTCCAGATTCAAGGCATCCCCAAAACCAAATAAATTTCCTTCGTTAATGCGGACACCGCGTCGTAAGCTGCCAACACTAGGCGCACGACCATTATCTATAAAAAATTCTGTATTAAAGGAGTCGGCTTCTACTACCTTGACTGTCAGTAAACTTAATTCTGGACGCGACCCAGCAGACAATTCGGCTGATATATTCTGAATTAGAGGGTCAAGTTGCAATAGTTGCAAAGCTGACAGCAAGCGCTTTTGATTTAGGGGTCTAGCGGTGGCAATGGCTAATCTGCTGCGGATGTAGTTCGAGTTCAATTGTCGTGTACCCGTCACCGCAATTTCTTCTAGTCCTCCTTCAATAATCTGGACTTTGACGACAGATCCCCGTTGAGATAAGGTTTGACCAGCCGGAATCACAGCACCACAATTGATATACCCCGCATCGGTATAAAGTTTGGTGACAGTAGCTTCAACTTGTAGTAATTCTACAAAGGTTAGTGATCGCTTGGTAAATTGGGCAGTAATTTTAGTTAACTTTTCGTCGCTAAAGGCCGTATTCCCATCAAACTCGAATTTGCTAACGATGATACTTTGAGGAAGGTCTAAGCGTTCTTCAGAGGAGGGAAATTTTTTAAGAGGAAGTTCAAGGGCAGGTTCTGGTCGTGGCTGTGGGATTGGGATTGGCTGTTTTGGCGGTTCCGAGTCGAGAACCTGAGACAAAATTGGGTCTAATGTTGGTTGCTTCAACTTTGATAAGCCTGTTGTGAATACTGGCATCTGACGAAATTGGTGCTGGCTTGTCAACAGACGAGTTCCTGACAAAGCTAAGTTTTCAATTTCTTCAACGGACTGTCTCTGGCTCTTAAGGTTGAAATTTAAACTTGAACTACTAACATTTTCCGCAGGATGAGCTAAGACATCAGCCAAGGCACTACCCTGGTAAAAAGCAAGTAACACTCCTAAAATTCTGGTAAATTTTAAAGCTAGTATTAAATTCCAGAAACATGTAGAGCATATTTTAATCATTTTTATGAAAAAGATGACTATTTTTAAATCATTGTGCGACCATCATAGTGAGACAAGTAAAGAACTCTAATTCACAGCAATTACTTACCTCTTTAACTACTACAGAAAATAGTTTTATCAATAAACTTTAAAACGTGGTAGACCACGTAAAAAATTTCAGGTATTTGCTGCTGATAAAGGTTACGATTCACTCATCAAAACGTGCTGCCCTACGTAACGTCAGCGGGGTCTTCGACCCCAAATATCAAAACAGGTATGGAAAACCAAGAAAAATAGAGGTAGAGCTATTAAAATCGCCGTTTCAAGATTTCAATAGCAACGTTGTTTTGCTTGGTATCAATGCAGATATCGTCGTCTAACCATTGATCAGGAACGACAAAAAGTATATTTTGATGCATTCATTAACCTTGCTACTATTTATATCTGGATTAAAAAAATCTTATTAGTGGGATACACTCATAAACCTACAAAGGTACAGAAATGGATTTCAGAAAATCTTACCATTTCAGCTAGATATTTGATAGCTTTTTTTATGCTCTGTACAAATAAAAAAAGCTTCTATTTCGTCGAAAATTCCTGGCTAATTCAAAAAATCTCTATAGGACTTACGCAAAACATAACGAAAGTAGCGGTAATTCATGAATTACCGCTACGCAATAATCAGGTTTTCAGGCACATCTTGCGTAAGTCCTGAAAGTATGTAATTCCAGTTCTAACGACAATGTACTATCCAGCTAGCAAAACCCAGTGTTGACATGGCTTTACAGAGATTGCAACTCAAGTATAATTCTAATCTTGAAAATTATACTTTTAGGCTAAAAAGTATAAATTAAGTAAATTTACTCGCCAATTATTTGTAAAACTTTTGGCGCAATAAATATTTTTCCGTAAGAGCCTTCACTAGCCTGTACCAAGATACCTGCTTTGACCAGCTTTTCAACGTTCTGTTGTGCAGAGCGATAGCTAACATCCATAATTGCCTGGGCTTGAGGAATTGTGAGAATAGGAGAGTCAAACAAGCTATCTGCAAGACGCAGCAATAGGGCTGTAGCACGGGTTTGAGTTAACTCTTGTCTCCACTGCAACTGCAAATATTGTAACCTTTTTGACCGAACCAAGGCATCTTTAGATTGTTCTGTTACCCCTTGTAAAAAAAATATTAGCCAGTCCCGCCAAGCACCACGCTGACTGATACTGAGCATTAAATCATAATATTTTTGTCTATGATGTTCAAAAAAGGCACTGAGATAAAGTAAAGGTAGGGGTAATAAGTTCCAATGCAAAAGTAGTAGTGAGACTAGTAATCGCCCAATACGTCCATTGCCATCAATGAAGGGGTGAATAGCTTCAAATTGATAATGAATTAAACCTATCCGAATAAGTGGTGGATAGCCGCAGTCACTATTAAGATATTTTTCTAATTCATGAAGACATTCTTCCATTTCTGGCACAGGTGGAGGAATAAATCGAGCATCGTTGATAGTTAACCCTTGCACTACAATCCAGTTTTGAAAACGACGGAATTCTCCAGGAGCGGCTTTTTCTCCACGCACACCATCTACTAAACGCTCATGGAGTTCACACATAAAACGTAAGCAGATAGGCAGAGTTGTAAGTCTTTCTAAGCCATATTCTAAAGTACGCACATAATTAAAAACTTCTTTAACATCAGATTCTGGCAAAGAAGGATTTATACCTGGAAGTGTTAATTGTCCGGTTTCATAAGCGTAGAGGTTAGTAATATCTGCTTGGGTTCCCTCAATACGCGAAGACAGCACTGCCTCCCGGCGAATAAATGGACGGATGAGAAGATTAGGATTGGGCATAGTACGCCCTAATCCTGCAAGTTCACCCAAGGCTCGGTCAGCATCAGAAAGTGTACGCCAAATTTCTGTATCGAGTTCTAGTACTGGTGGTAAAGGATTAGGAACAAAAGCAAAACAAGGATTTTCTCCTTGTATAATTTGCACCAATCGACCTGTTGGGCTATTTTGAAAGTCTTCTGGCTTCATACCTTATTGTTATTTTCTATGCCAACTATTTATTACAAAAATTTTGCCTTGCTTCTCTTCAAAGTTCCCCTTTAAATGCTTTGTCTAGGATGGAAAGTAAAAGTGCATCAAGTTCTTTCATTGCTTGTTCTCTTAGGCGTTTCATTGTGTCTATTTTGAACTTGAGATTATCAAACCAGAGTTGTTTCTCAAATGGAGGAATAGGAACCTGTATATTTTCTAGACCTTTTAGTCCAAGAGTTCTATTTCTGCCTGCACCTCCTGGTGATGCCTTTCCTAAATCCTCTAAACCTTTTTCAGTCAAGAAGTGAAAGCACAAAAATGAAGAAGTTGCAATTCCTGATTGGGGAATACAGGTTAAGAAACGATGAGAACCAAAGTATCCATGATCTTCAGGCTGTGCAACAGCTACAGCACCTTCCCAAGCAAATACAATTTGAAATAACAAATCATTGACTTCAATTCTAAAAATTTTCTTTGTACCAACTTCTGCTCCGCTTAATACTGGTTTATGAAATGTTCCTTTTCCAAAAGACCTTATACCTAATTCAGGGTAGTTTTTTGATAATTCTATTTCTACAGTTCTACGTTGCAGAGGTGCTACAAATTTCATAGGTAAGTATTCAGCACCTTCAATTAGTTTATGATATGCACTAAGCAGGACTCCATGAAAATCTTGAATGATTTCATTTCTTACCGATCGCACTTCCTCAACCTTCCCCACCAGTTCTTCAACCAACACCACAATCCGCCGTTGTTCATTTAGGGGTGGTGGGAGTTCTGGCAGTTCTTCAAAACTACCGTCTTGTCGTTTTCTGACAACCGCCAAAAACTTGCTGATAGCTGACTGAATCTTACTATCAACCATTGGCACTAAAATATTTATCAGTTTTTGACCATTGACGTTAGGCTGTGCGGAGCCTTCCTTTTCATCTAAAATCTGTCTCCAGTAAGCATCTGATTGAAAAAATGAATAAAGATACTCAGGCTCTACCAGTGGTTTTGGGCGGATTCGTATCAAGTAGGAAGCAAAAACAGCGTATGGAGCTTGTTTAACAAGATGTGTTTTTCCAGTTGTTGCACCCGTTCTGGCAAACAAAATGTCATTAGGGTAAATTAGATACTTTTCTGGCTCATCACATTTGCAATAGGGTACAGTATCCCAATTGATTCCTCCATCTTTTAAATCAGTAATACGAACGAATTTTGCTCCTACTTCTTCAATTGACGCACTAGCGGTAAAACCGTATTGTGGATTTTCAGCAAGTTCAGAAAGTGCTAAAAATGGGTAATCTAATTGATTTAAAGTATTAAATATAATAGTTGAAGCAGCCCGAAGTATTAATTCTGCCGGAGTCTGCTTAAATGTCAGTTTTAACATAAAGTTTTTAATGCGGCTTCTGACAATCTCTGCAAGTCAAAAACGTACCAAATTAAAGTGTGTGTCTCTGCAACTACCGATGTCATTAAACGATATCCCTTGCAAAATTACCCCACATTTCTTGACGCGCTTGAGCAATATCTTCTTCAGTAATATCTACTGTTAAATCAGCACATAACCCTCTAACAGTCCGTAAAGGAGTCTCAGAAGTCGTTTTTTGAGACAAAAATTCCGCAAAATCTAATAGTTGCTGCTGTTTGTCAATAGGTAACTGACGTAATCTTTCTAACACTGCTTCCTCGATATTCATCTAATTTTCTCCTAATTTAACTTCCCAAAAGTGCTTGAATCTCCGCCATAATTTCAGCTACACGCCTATCTTTATCTAAGATATCAGCCACTAACTGTTCAGGCGGTAAATGCTCAAAATCCTGCTGCCTATTTGGGTTTTTTCGGTCAAGATTATAAATTGCCCAGTAAATAGCATCCCCTTTAGCCTTCTCATCTTTAGCAATCTCGCGCTGACTTTGCTCCTCAGTTTGAGCCTGTTTCACCTCATCCTTGACTACCTGAATCTGATTTTTAATCTGTGCAATTTCTTTCGGTGGTGAAAAGTCCAAAATTGAATTTTGTAAACTTTGGATTTTTTCAATTAATTTCTTAACTTTTTTTACAAGTTGATTAGCCGTTTCCTCTGCTTTCTTAGCAGCATTCCAATGAGGCGTTGCTTCTTTTATCGCCTGCTTATAAGCTTCCCGAAAGTTATATTTATAAGCCTGTCCATTCTCTTCTCGGTTTTTCCACCATGCCACACATTCAGCAAAATCTTCATCCTGTATCGGCTTAGTTTTGGTGTAAGTTTTCCGTCCTTCTGGCAATGGTAACTCATAGTACCAAATCTCATCCGTTTGTCCAGAACGGTCAAAAAACAACAAATTTGTAGGAATGCCAGTATAAGGTGCAAATACCCCATTAGGTAAACGGACAATGGTATGCAGATTAAAATCCTTAAGTAAATCTTCCTTCAGCTTGGCGCAAGTATTATCCCCAAATAGCACCCCATTGGGAAATACAACTGCGGCGCGTCCTGTTTGTAGGGACAATTCATGAATTGTCCCTACACGGGGTCTTTGTCTGAGACGACGCATAATCAACTGAAGGAATAACAACGCCGTTTCTTTAGTTTGTCTATCTGGGGGAAAGTTATTTTTAATTCTGTCTTCTTCCTCACCCCCAAATGGCGGATTTGTGAGAATTACATCTACCCAATCTTTTTCACCCATCTCCGCAAGGGTAAACCGCAGACTATTACCATCATCAATATCGGGATATTCAAACCCATGTAACAGCAAACTCATGTGTGCTAACATCAAAGGCAAGGATTTTGCCTCACCGCCAATAATGCTTTTTTGTAATATCTGCCAATCTTGGGCGCTACAATTCTTTTTCAGGTATTCATACGCCTCAACCAAAAAACCACCAGTTCCGCAAGCAGGGTCAAAAATGGTTTCCCCCAGTTTCGGTTCCATCACCTGCACGATAAACCGCACTACGGGACGGGGGGTGTAAAACTCTCCCGAATCTCCCGCCGCGTCGCGCATTTCCTTCAGCATCGACTCATAAAGGGTGCTGAGGAGATTCACCTCTTCTGATTTATCAAAGTGAATATCATTTACCTTACTCAGGACATCCCACAGCAAAGTCCCGCTAATCATGCGGTTAGTGACATCTTTGAAAACTTTGGCGATGACATCAGCGCGATCGCGTCCGGTTTTGCTTTTGAGATGACGCAAATAGGCGAGTAATCCTGCTCCTTTAGTGCCATCTGGTAAAATTGCCTCATCGTTGTTGATGAAACTTTTCAGGCGATCGCCCGTAAAATTTTCATTAGCAGCCCAATCTCGCCAGCGATAAGGCGGTTGAATAGTTGGTTTATAGGAAATTCCCTCTAATTCTGCTTCCACTTCATGCAGTTTTTCGGAATCATCCAAAAGTTTCAAAAACATAATCCAAGTCAGCTGCGGGAGACGATCTAATTCTCCATTCAATCCCTTGTCCGTTCGCATGATGTCACGCGCTGACTTAATCACGCTTCCCAGTTTTTGAGCGGTAGTGACGGGTTTATCGTTTTGTTTAGCAGTGCGTTTCGCCATTCTTATACTTGATTTAATTATTTGAAAGTGGTTCTCTGAACATATATTTGGCTTGATTATCACCTCCAAGGGTTGCACTCATATATACAATTCCTCTTTTACCTAATTCTCCACTCGGTTCTAACCAGGTCATTCTTTCAAAATCCATTTTCACATCTGAGATGCTATTACTGTTAAATTCATATAAACAATCTCCACCGACTCTCAAGAGAGCATTTTTCCTTTCGTTATCATCAGTATTGTGGACATCTGACAAATAATAATTGATTTCAAAACTAAGGGCTAGTTTTCCTATCATTTCTGTGATGAATGCAGAAATTGTGGATAGTTCGCTTGCTAAACTGACTATTTCAAAACCTATTTCTGCAACTACCTGTCTTTGCAAATTTGGATTAATTACACTATCTATTGCTAAGATAATACTTTGATAATCTAGTGGTGGTAAACTATGTTGAAGCTGTTTAAGACATGATTTAATATCTTGATATATATGAACAAAGCTACCTAAATTTTGACAGTCGTTTAAGAGATTTTCTGCTAAGTAACCACTATCTGCTCTTCTATTTTTATAAAAAGCATTATCTTGTGTAATAAAGTGAACAGTGTAGTCATTAACAAGAGTCAGAATAGCTTCCCAAATCACAGAATCTTTGAACTGTTGATTTTTTTCTCCATTTGGTTGTGAACATTCATTAATACGTTTAACTGCTGCTTTAGCCTGTTCAAATGAGAACGGAATTTTTATAATCAAGTGGTCAAGTTCAATAAATCGTTCTCTTGCAACTGATTCGAGTTGATTTTCATTAGGTAACTCATAAGTAGACCTTGAACCCAGAATTATTTCAATTTTTTTGAAGTTGCTGTTAATTTTTTGAATAGCTTCTCGCCCTACTCGTATTGTATGCTTGATAACTTCATCTTCAATTAACTCTGGCAAACCTATATATCCGTTACTACGCTTCAAAATATAAAGTAATGCTGCGCCAAGTGGAGTCTTTAAAAAAAGATTAGAATCAGATATCCATGTATTAGTGTCAATGACGACACAAATAGGTTTAGACTCTTGTTGCATCTGTGAGAATGTTGAGGTTTATTTTTTATTAAGCTGAATACAGGAGACTTTGCAATTGATTCACTGCTTCCTTAAGTTGCTGAACTCCACCAAACCGTTGAGCAATTTCAGCCACATTGCCATATTTTTTAAATTCCCGGTTAGCCTTAAACGCCGTCCGAATATTAAACTCCTCAACTCCTTTTTCTGCATACTTGTCCAAAACTATCTCTAAAATTGCCCTAGCATCTTCCCCATATTGCTCAAAAAAGTCAGCATTGCGACGACGTAACCTTTCAGCCCGTTGCTTGCAAGTCAGCACCGGAGCATCAAAGGCAATATGACATAGTAAATCAAAAGGGTCAGCTTCGGGAAGCTTAGTAACTTGTTTTAACTCATCAAAATCAATCCCCCGATCTGCCAATAACTCAATAATCTCTGAACGCTGCTCTGGATCTGCCCAGCGTTGCTGTATTTCTATGGTAGAACGATAGAGAATCCTAACTTGCTCTCTGGTGTAGTCAATTAGTTGAGACAAGCGCAGTTGATTGTCTGGATTTAAATCATAAATTCTCTCTTCAATAATTTCTTCGCTTCCCCCGTCAGCGTAATATTTCCGAGGTGGTGCGTCATCATCATCTGGGATTCCCCAAAATCCAGACTTTTCATCCTCTTCCAAGTCCTCTGTTTCCTCTTCTAACTCTGCTGACTCCAACTCCTCCTCATGTTCAGAGAGTATTTTCCCCCGATCATCTATTTCTGATTCATTAATAAGGGCGGGTTCGCCATCAAAATCTCTATCTTCAAACAACACTGTGCTATTGGTATAGTCGAGTATATTAAACGAGCGCTTATCCCGTTCTTCTCGTACACGAGTTCCCCGTCCAATAATCTGCTTAAAGTCTGTCATTGAACGAATAACACGAGCAAGCACAACATTTTTACAGGTGGGAATATCTACGCCAGTTGTTAGCAATTTAGCTGTAACAGCGATAATGTGAGTTTCATCTAAGACATCTTTAAATTTATAGAGATGTCCCTTACCCACATCACCAGCATCAGAAGTAATGCGAGTTATGTAGTCAGGATTTGTTCTGGTGATATCGCTGTTGAGGTTGCGTAATTCCTTGATCATTGCCTTAACGTGTTCCTCATCGACACAGAAGACAATGGTTTTGGCATAGCGATCGCTACTTCTCAAAAAATCAGTAATGTGTTGTGCGATCGCCTTTGTCCGCGCTTCTCTGACCAATTTTCGCTCAAAGTCTGGTGTCAGATAAACTTCATTAGGAATTGTTCTTCCATAGCGGTCAATTTGTCCAGCATTTGGTCGCCATCCTTCGCGATCGGAACGGGTGGTAATCCGATAAACTCGATAGGGAGCTAAGAAACCATCGTCAATCCCTTGTTTGAGAGAATATGTATAAAGGGGATTGCCAAAGTAGCGATAGGTATCAATATTATCATCCCGTAGCGGTGTTGCTGTCAGTCCTAACTGATACGCAGGTTCAAAATGTTCTAGAATTTGTCGCCAGTTACTTTCATCCCTGGCGCTACCTCGGTGACACTCATCAACAATAATCAAGTCAAAATAATCAGAACTATATTCTCTGTAAAGTCCAAAGCTATATTGTGTATCACCAATTGCTTGATAAATAGCAAAGTAGAGGTCACGTCCTTTTTTCGCTTCCCCCTGAATTTTGTAAATTTTCTCTTGATTAAAGGCAGAAAAATCCTTATTCATCGGGTCATCTACCAGCACGTTCCGATCTGCCAAAAACAGGATTCTAGGAGAACGAGATTCTCCAGAAGTATTCCACTCCAGACTTGACAGTTTCCAAGCTATTTGGAAAGCAACAGTAGTTTTACCTGTTCCCGTTGCCATTGTCAGCAGTAGGCGCTTTTGACTTTTGAAAATTGCCGCTAGTGCAGCATTAATCGCATTTCGTTGATAGTAACGCAGTGGTTTATCTGGAATTGGATAAAACGGAGTTAACAGTTTTTCTGCTATGTCTGTTCTAATTTGCTTCTTCGCTTCCCCAGTTAATCGTCGCCAAAGTTCATCAGGACTGGGAAACGATTCCATCACATCAGACTGCTTACCCGTGATGAAATCAAACTCTACAATTCCTTGTCCGTTAGTGGAGTAAGCAAACTTTACCCCTAGAAGGTTGGCATAGTCTATTGCCTGTTCCAGTCCCTCATCTGGTGTTTTATGTTTTCGCTTGGCTTCCACCACGGCTAAGGGAAATTCTCCGTTATATAGCAGCAAATAGTCTGTAAACTTCCGTTTCCCACGGGGTTGGCGCTTATTTTTCGGGCGAATCTTGCCATCAGTAAAGTAATACTGCTCATAATAAGCATGGGATTCTGTTTCCCATCCTGCATCCTTTAACTTTGGCTCAACATATTTACGGCAAGTATTCGCTTCATTGCTCATTTCTGATTTTTTTGACTTTCATTTACTCGTCCAATTTAACCGCTAACCTCCGATAAATCTCGTCCAACCACACGGCAATTACAAGCTTACCTGCATCTAAAGATGCGATCGCCTTTTTTCTGTCAAACTCCACAATGTCATGTCTTGCCAAAAACATCAAATTCCATGACTTTTACCAATTACCCAATTACGCCGGAAAAACCGAGCTAAAGCTGATTCTTCTAGGGATAGATAAATTGGGCGTCCGTGAGGACAGGTGCGGGGGTTGCGAGTGCGTTGCCAATTATCTAAAAGTGTCTGCATTTCTTGTTGATTCATCGGTGTACCGTTACGAATGGCACTGCGACAGGCGACAGCTACTTGGGCTGTTTGTAAATCACCTCCCCAACTAAGTTCTAAAATTGCTTCTGCACAGTCGTCTCGCTGCTGCAAGGGGGCGGGGATATTACGGACTGCCCAAAGTTGTTCGCCAAAGGGTTCTATTTCTAAACCAATGCGTTGCAGTTGCGATACCTGCGCTGGTGATAATTGATAAAGAATTATTGGTGGTTCGACGGATACATGTTGCCAATCATCGCATAATTGCTCATATAAAACTCGCTCATGGGCAATGTGCTGTTCTACTAACCACATACCACCTGAATGTTCCGCCACAATATAAGTGTTACTAACTTGAGCGACAGCTTTTAAGGAGTTAGGAGTTGGGAGTGAGGAGTTAGAATTTTTGTGATTTTCGTTGGGATTTTGAGGATTGAAATTGTAACCGCCTTTGGCTTCTGCGGCTTTGAGTAATTTACTAACTCGTGTCGTGTGAACAGCTTCTTTGAGATTGTTAGAAGAGATGCTGAGTGCTTGGTTAATTGCTTGGGTAATTTGCTCTTGCCAATAAATGATTTCGTTGAGGTAAATTTCTGTTTTTGCTGGATTGCGATTCCAGTTAATTTGATCTGGGGAAATGGCTAGATGTAAGAAACAAATTGGATAGCGATCGCGTGGTAATGTTCTGTGAAATGCTGATAATATCGTTTGCTCTAGTTCCGGTGTCTTCACCATCCTGCCGTTAATGGCTACACGTACCCAATCTGGACGATGACGATGACAGCGATCGGGTAATCCTACCACTAAATTTAGTGCTGAGTGCTGAGTGGAGAGTGGGGAAGGTGGGGCCCCCTCTGGGGATAAGGGGGAGTGGGAAGTGGGGAGTGGGGAGTTAGGAGTTCTGTCTACTGAGTTTAGTGGGTTGGGTATTTCGAGTTTTATTTCTTGCAAGTCACCTTGTCGTACTTGCGGTAAAATCTGCGGTAGCAACTGCCTAGTTGTAGTAGCAGGACAGATGGTAAACCATTGACGGTCATTTTGCCAAATCTGCCAGGTGACGTGCGGATGACAAAGGGCGATTTGTTGAATTGTGGCTTGCACAGCTTTCATTTGCTGTGCTGTTGTGGGTAATCCCTGACGACGAGATGAGCAATTACCGAAAAGATGGGAAACTGTAACCACTGTACCAGGTGCGATCGCAGTTACTTCAACTTGTACAACTTTGCCGTCATCGCCATAAACTATCCGCCATCCTAATTTTCCGCCCAGAGGACGACTCAAAATTTCCAACTCTGCCAGAGTCGTTAAACTGTGCAACGCCTCACCACGAAACCCCAAACTGTTAATTTCCCACAAATCGGCACTAGAGCGAATTTTACTAGTGCTGTGGGCTGTGGCTGCTTGTTGCAAATCATCTAGGTTCATTCCACAACCATTGTCTGCCACACGAATTCGCCATTGCTGCGGCCACAGAGAAACCACAATTCGCGTTGCACCTGCGTCTAGGGAATTTTCTACCAATTCCCGCACCACAGAGGCTAAAGAGTCGATTACCTCTCCAGCTGTAATGAGATATACAACTTCTGTTGGTAGAGCTTGAATAGTAGATGCCATAAATTATAGTTTATAGCTTCTGGGTGCAACGGAACTGGTGGGAATGAGGAAGCGAATTAACCAGAAATTTTGATTAATTGTAAAGAAAAGTAGGGGCACAGCAATGCTGTGCCCCTACGACATATGTAGTTCAAATAGATGAAAACTGCTGTAAATTCAAATTTTTGGGTGGTTGTAGGCTGATGGAGTTAACTGACTCAGTATAATTCATAGATTGCTGTACCTATTCCAACTCCACCCCAATAACTAGATACTATAGCTGCGGTTAGCCCGACCCAACCCACAGGATTAGAGACGATGAAAGTGCCTAGCGCAACTGCCGCAATACCAGCACCAAGCGATTCTCCAGGAGTTAGGCTCAAACCACCTAATATTTTATCCATCTCCTCAGATCCGATCACCTCCAAATCTGAGATAGAAAGCTGTAAGTCAGTACCAGCCAGATGTAAATCGGAAATCTTGATTGTAGCCATTTAAGAAATTTACCAAAAGTATTGTTTGAGTTTAGATTATGCCGTGAATTGCTTAATCTTAATTAAGAGCTTAAATTATTTAATTTTAAATTTCAACATTCTATTAATTTAAAAAGTGACAAAACTAGTACACTTTTGTCAATATATCTATATTTATGGTGACAGTGACGAACAATCAACCAGGCTGCACAAATTCTGAGAGGAGAAGGGTTTGTTAAGGTAGCAGAAATCAAAGGTGGTCTTGCAGCTAGGATTTCAGTCGGTGGTGCCACAGAAGGTGTTGGCGCATAAACCTAACCCAGATATATCAATCAAAGTCTATTTATTCCATAATTGCTGGTTTCTTGTATTGCACATTAGACTATAGCAAAAATCTGAATCAGCGAAAAGGAAACTACAGATAAACACCGATGAATTCTCTGCGTGCATCTGTGGTTTAATCCCTAAAACATTGACTTTTGCAAAATATCTACTGTGCATTACAGCTTTCTCTACACCATCAAAAAAACTCACTTATTACAACATTAATTAACATTAAATTATCTTACTTTCTGCCTACCTCTAGGTGGTTGTTAATTACTATCCCTTGTTGCCAAAACTTTAGGGGGTTCAGGTTTCAGTAAACCGTTCAACAGGGATGCGGGACGTTGAGTGTAAGGCCAAGCAAAAGCATGACGGAAAGCCGCATCTTGACAAGCTTGTAGTTGTTCAAAACTAATAATGTTGTAAGTCAAGAGATTCTCATACTCAAACGGTAGACGCACATTGTGCAATCCAGCATTATCAGTACAGATAGCGATATCAACCCCAGCATCAAGACAACGGTCAAAAACTAATTTGAGTTGACGTATATCCTGCAAAGTACCAGTTTTTAGATAAGTTGTCGGACAAACCTCCAAACATTGTCCGCGTCTAGCCACATCATTAAGTAGTTCTGGATACAGTAGAGGAATTTGAATGCCGTGACCAATTCGCATCAAATATGGTAACAGTTCTGGGTAACAACCAGCAGTCGTTTCATATAGATGTCCGGTGGTGTTAACGCCCAGCGATCGCGCATAATCATATAAGCTAATCCATTCTTCTAAGCGATCGGCGTAATAACTATCACCTCCTGCTACATCTACTGCACAGACATACTGTTGATTTTGCGCCGCCAAATCAACAATCGCCTTGTTCACCTCATAAGGTAGGCGCGTGTGCATACAGAGAATTTGGCTAGTAACAATCGGATATTCTGGCTGATGGCTGGCAAGTCCTACTACTCGCACAATTTCTGCCATCTTGTCAATTCTTTCAGATTGACTCAGATGCTCAGGTGTCCGCAAATAAGGAGTGTAGCGCAGTTCCAAATAAGCCAAATTTTCAAATATGTAAGCACCCCGCACCAAGCGATAGATAAAGTAAGGCAAAGTCTCTACAGTTTGCACGCTTTCTACCAAGGTATGTAATTCTAGATACTCGTCTAGGGTGTTACGTGGGCGGGTATAAAAATCTTCAAATTCTGAATAGTCAACAAAGCGGGAAATTAACTCCGTAGAATGTCGCTCGAAATATCGCCATAAAACTCTTGGTACGACGGAGCCGCCTAGATGTCTATGTAATTCAGCATATAAAGCCATAGTGGGATTTTTAGGTATAAATTTCAATGATTCTAACAAAAACATCGAGAGAAAAATCTGTCATCAAAAAAATTTAACTCCAAATAAGTTGGAGTAGAGGTTTCCCTACATCTGGATTTCAACAAATACTCTGACCGAGAAACTGCACGAACGATTTGGTGGCTTGGAATTAGATAGGGTTGAGAGCAACAGATAAATTTCTGCCTCTTACCTCCTGCACTAGTATTTGCAGCATGAATAAACTTGACATTACCAAGATTGAATTGATAGCATTCATACTCTTAATTTTTGTGATACAATAAAAGAACATTGCTATTGTTAAGCGAGTAAGATATAGTAATATATTTTTCCTTTAACAAAGCAAATTCCTGCAAGGTTGGTATTAATTGAAAATTCAAGCGTTGGAAGTCAAGGCTGGCGATCGGATTATTGCTTACTGCAATAATAAGATGCAAACCTGCAAGGTAAAACGCATTTTAGATCCAGGTCAAGCTAATATCACACTATCAGTATTCACCTCCGAGAATTATCGCGGTTGCTCAGTTTCATCTATAGTCCGCTTCCAAAGCAACGCCTTAGTTGATTTGGTAAGTTAAAAACCAAGTAAATATTCAAGCTCAAAAATATTTCTAGCTATTGTCCAGCCTCAAACTGGACAAAATTTTTGTTAAAGGTGCGATCGCCTGCGGTAAATGCTCGTCTACGCACAGACAAATTCGTTAATTGTAGCTAGATGATTTTTCTGAAAATGCAAAGCGCCATTTAGTTATTGATAAACTGTTCCAGATATAATTTGCATATCTAAATTTAATTAAAATATTCTGGGGTGGACAACGTTCGGCTGACTTGTACTGAGCGTTATTGAAGTAGCGCTGATGATAAAGTCTTGCCCACCCTAATTATGCAAGTTAAAGCTGGAACAGCTTATTGCTAAATTTACCTTCCACTTTATGTATGGCTTTTTTCAGTTCTTTTTCACATCACGAGCCATGTTGAGGTAGTAGTCGTCAAGTTTGGCATTAGAACGACGGCGGTTAGTGGCAGGAATTTTAGCAGTGTTATCCCGATTCATTTCAATTGGCTGTTTAGCTGAAGCTTGCTTTACGCCTTGCACCCGATCAGATTCCAAGAAATAACCAGACTCACTGAATCCGAAAAGCTTGGCAAAAAAACCAAATAAATTTCCGAAAAAATTAGAAATACTTTGGAATAAAACACCAAACAAGCCTTCAAAACGAAGGAACAAGTTCCGAATAATTTGGGTTAGACGAAGCATAACAGCACCTTCAATGATTGCCTATCTATTATCATTGTGACTCAATTCGGATTCAGGAATTGTTGATATGGCAAAAATCTACCAGTAGGTAGGTATAGCTTAAACCAATTCGCAATTCGCAATGACGCTCGCGGACTCGCTAACGCAATTCGCAATTCGCAATTCGCTTTTTCCGTGTTGTAACGGGGATAAAGACAAGCAGCCCAACACTTGCAGCTTGATAGAAGCCGGGGATTTAAACCCCTACACTTTGTTAACTACTATAGGACTATGATTTGATTGCGTGAAAAAACTCGCCCTCAACTCGAAAAGCCTTCAGCCCTATTCCCTACTCCCTACTCCCTACTCCCCAGCTACGTAGATAATTTCAGAAATCAAATATGATTCCTATACTTAAGTTTGATATGGCAATTGCGATCGCTCTGTCCGATCAATTCCCACAGCCCCTACTTTTCCTGAACCAGCAAAACCGACTTCACAGGACGCTTGATAGAATTTCCCTCCAAATCAACCTTCCCGTAAAAGGTTTTCCCATTGTAATAAAGCGAAGACGAACTCCCCCCATCCAGATTCATCGCTTTATCGGCACCAAGAGTTTTCATCAAATCAGCTAATGCTGGCAAAGATATTCCAGAGTTCGCGGGAGCCAAGGGTTTTTGAGCCACCATAACTAAAATAACGCTGCCATCACGGGTGATACCTACGGCAGTTCTGGCATTGGGTTGGTTGCTGCCAAGCGCATCTCGTTTATTGGCATTGTCTACAAAGCCCTCTTTTTCTAAGGTGAGTTCTGGTAATAGGCGTGGGCCAGCACCTATAGCATCAACTAACTGACAACCTGCTGGTGGTGACTGAGTGTGTAGAGCAATGGAATAGCGGCTAGTTTGTCCGCATAAGTAGCGACGGAATTCTGTGCGATTGAATATTTGACCCAAATAAGATTTTAAGTTGGGATTGTTTACCAGCCGCTCGTTTTCCTTGGGGTTAGCTATCAACTTCCCTTGTATGACAACATAAGATGTAGTTTTTTGGTTGGCTGGGTCAAAAAAGCCTGCATTCAAAATAGCCACGGCTTGATGCTTTTGGGCAAATTCCTCTACAGTGGCTACCTTCTGTGATAGTGCAGGAGTCACCAAAAATTTGCTATTAGCTGGAATCAATAGGATGTGAGCGATGCTTTGGGGCAAAGTGCGATCAAAGTAGCGGATAGTTTTTGGTGGTGAAGCCGCAATAGTGGGTATTGACGGTGTTGAAAAACGCAAATTAAACCACAACACCATTGCCAAACTAATTAATATCAAAGCCAGTAGTTTGATTTTTCTCACTTTTAAACTCACTTGCGGGTAACGATCTGTGGGAATATGCTTAATACTTAAAATATCGCAACCGTCGAGCTGAGTATTTAGATAATTTGGTGGAATGTGGTGAATTGCTCGCAAATTAACAGGCGATACCTTTCCTTCTCTACGGGACGCTCCCCGAACTGAACGCTACGCCAAAGGGCTGGTAAACTACCCGATTTTCATCAGGTTTTGCTATGCACATTATCCAGTCTAGTTTGTAACTTTTTTGTTACCCCTTCAGCTAAACCATCTTTAACATGAATAATCCGGTTAGTTTGCTCGGCTACATCTGGTTCATGGGTAACAATGACAATCGTGATGCCTTGACTGTTTAACTCAGTCAACAAATCCATCACTTCCTGAGAGGTTTCACTGTCTAACGCTCCAGTGGGTTCGTCTGCTAGAACAAGTGCAGGGCGATTAACGAGGGCGCGGGCGATGGCTACTCGCTGTTGCTGTCCACCAGACATCTGGCTAGGACGGTTTAACATTCGCTCTGCCAAGCCAACACGAGTTAAAGCTGACTCTGCGCGTTTTCTACGTTCCGATTTGGGAACACCTGCATAGACCATTGGCAGCATCACGTTTTCTAAAGCGGAAGAACGAGCCAGCAAATTAAACTGCTGAAACACAAAACCGATCCGGCGATTGCGGATATATGCCAACTGATCATCAGTTAGCGTAGTCAGGTTCCTACCTTCTAAAACATAATCTCCAGATGTGGGGCGATCGAGGCAACCGATGATGTTCATCAGCGTAGACTTCCCCGAACCAGACATCCCCATAATTGAAACGTATTCGCCTTCCTCAATAGACAAGTCAATACCTTTGAGTATCGGAACCTCGACTTCCCCAAGACGGTATGTTTTCTGAATTTCTTCCATCCAAATCATCGTTGCCATATTAGTAATTCTCTACTTCAAGAATGTTTTAATCACTTCTGAGCGCCGTAATTGGGTCAAGTCTGGCAGCATTACGAGCGGGAATTACGCCAGCCAGTAACCCAATCACAAACGTTAAACCAAAGCCGAACAGTATTGACCAAAGCGAAATCACGAAGGGAAATTTAAACAAATTTGAGGCGGCAAAGGCGATCGCAATTCCCAGTCCAATACCAATTACCCCTCCAATTACTGCAATCACAACTGCCTCGGCTAAAAACTGGCTCAAAATCGCAGTACTAGTCGCTCCAATCGCTTTGTGAATCCCGATTTCCCGTGTTCGTTCCACCACTGACACAAGCATGATATTGGCAATACCAATACCGCCAACAATTAAAGAAATTACCGCAACCGCCACTATCATTACGGTAAAAAGCTTAGATGTACTAGTTAGCGTGTTGATGATATCAGCCGAATTTACAGTCCGAAAATCATCTTTATCTCCTTTCTCTGGATAAATGCCATGTCTTACCCGCAAGAGATTCGTAGTTTGATATTGAGCAGCGTCTAGCTGTTCCTGGCTTTTGACTTTGACATAAATTCCTCGAATGGCAATTCCCTTAACAGCATTATTTCCTACTAGCCGAGCAGACATATTGGTAAGCGGGATATAAATTTGTTCATCCGGGTTTTGGGGCCCTTGCGCTCCCTTTGTCTCCATAACGCCAATCACATCATAGGTTTGTCCAGAGATGCGGATTTGTGCGCCTTCTGCAATACTTCCTGACCCCAGCAGTTCATCTCGTGCAGTGGGGCCTAAAACCGCCAGAGGTTTTGCCGCCTTGACTTCCTCCTCAGTAAAAAACCTACCTGTTTGAGGACGGGTGTTGCGTACATCTGGATAATTGACATCAGTTCCAATAATCGTCATCGAGTCGTTGTTTTCGCCATAGACGACTTGGGCAGACTGTTGCAAAATAGCCGACACTCGGTCAACCTCTAAAACCTCTTGCGCGATCGCCTCAGCATCTTCTAAAGTCAATGTTGTAGCACTCCCAGCGCCCTGTTGCACCGTGCCACTTCTAGATGCACCCGCTTGCACTTGCAAAATGTCGGTTCCGAGTGATTGTAATTGTTGCTCAGTTGCTTTTTGAGTGCCTTGACCAATGGCGGTGACAGCAATCACTGCCATAATGCCAATGATAATACCCAGCATTGTGAGCGCAGTGCGGAGTTTATTACTCCACAATGTCTCGAACGCCATTGTCAAAATTTCAACGGCTGATACCGAAGAACTGCGGATTAAAGTAGATGCCTGTTTAACCAGTGGTTTGCGATTGCGTGATTTGATCATTATTAAACTTTGTTTGTGACACTAAATCTAAGTACAGCATTTTATTAATTCGTAGCTAATTAAACTTGGTCATACCCTGCAATGCCATTTATCGGCTTACATTGTTAATGTATCGGCTTGCATTGTGAATGCGTTGGCTTGCTTTGTTAATGTATCGGCTTGTTTTGTTAATGCATCAGCTTGCTTTGTTAATGTATCGGCTTGCTTTGTTAATGTATCGGCTTGCTTTGTTAATGCATCAGCTTGCATTGTTAATGTGTTCTCCTGTATTAAACTACGCAAACTATACTATGGGCCACCAGGAGGAAGTCCACCCATACCGCCAGGAGAACTAGCCTTGTTAGTATTACTATTTTTATTAGAATTCGATGGCGCACTCACCAAAATATTTTCATTTCCTTGTAAACCGGATTGTACAACGGTTTTGTTATTTACCGTAGCTCCAGTTTTAATTGGCACAAATCGAGTGCTACCATTTTCTGTAAGCACCTGTACTCCAGTACCATTACTCTGACGAGCGATCGCCACTGTTGGTACAACAAGCACATTATTTAATTCGCCTGCATCGAATTTCGCATCAACATTCATGCTTGGAAGCAGGAGAGTTTCAGGGTCAGTTAGATCCACTCTGACTTTAACGCTGGTAACGTTGGATGCTACAGTTGCTTGAGCCGCAACCTGGGCAACCTTTCCCGTAAAGGTTCTGTCAGGATACGCATCGGCTGTAATGCTTACTGATTGCCCTACCTTAATTTTGCTAATATCGGTTTCGGCAACATTTGCCACAACCTGATAAGTTGATGCCAGCGACAGAATCGAAGAAGAGGTTGATCCTGAAACCGAACTCCCAGATGTTGTCGGTGTAACGAAATCACCTGGATCGGCATACTTGGAAGTCACAATACCACTAAATGGGGCACGTATTGCTGTGTCTTGAATTTGTGTTTGAATCGTTTTTAGGCTGCCCTGTTGCTGAGTCACTTGAGCGCGTGCGGCGTCAATATCTTCCTGGCGGTTTCCTGCTTTGAGTAGTGCTAAAGCTTGTTGTTTTTCCTCAACTGCTGCCTTTAGTTGCTCGATATCTTCTTTGCGTGACCCAGCTTTTTGCAATGCCAGCGCTTGCTGGGTTTCATTTACGGAAGCTTTCGCGCTATCCTTGTCGGCGCGTTTTTGGTTTAAAGTCTGAAGAGAAATAGCACCAGCATTGTATAATTGCTGATTGCGGCTCAAATCATCTTCGGCTTTTGTTAAACTTGCTTGAGCACTTTTTAAACGTGCATCAGCCTGAGCAATATCTTGAGAGCGATTACCTGCTTCTGCTTTTTCTAAAGTCGCTTGGGCTTGTTCTAATTGCGCCTGTGAAGCAGCAATATCTTGAGGACGATTACCAGCGATCGCCTTTTGCAAATTCGCTTGAGCAGAAGCCAGAGAACCCTGTGCTTGAATTAATTGCCCTTGCAGATTTGAGTCATCCATGTATGCCAGGATTTGCCCCGCTTTCACAGAGTCACCTTCATCCACCAGCAATTTCTTTAGCTGTCCAGAACTTTTGGGACTAACGTTAGTCGATTGTTTAGCTTCAACAGTACCGTTGGCTGAGATGGTAATTGGTAAGGTTTCTCGCTCAACTAGGACTGTCTGCATTTTGCTTCTGGCTTCTTGAGTGGAGGAAATCACCGTCTGACGGTAAACAAGGTATCCACCACCTGTGAGTGAACTGAGTATCAATAACCCGATCAGCCATTTCGTCAGTTTGTCTTTTATCAAGCCTTCTTTAAAAGGTTTGAGTGTAATTTGTTGGGGAGAATTAAGTGTCATACGCTATAAATGCACCTTGGTTGTAAATCAATAATTGAGTCTTTGCGTTCAACTCCTACCAGCAATTGATTAATTGCTCAGAGGACGTGCCGGAATCCCCAACGCTTCCCGCAATTTCTCTTCGGTAACACCAAGTTTTGTAGCTGCTGCTTTCAGGTCGGGACGGCGACGCTCTCCATCTGGTGGATTGGTTGGATTAGTAGGTACTCCCAAAGCTTCTTTTAACTTGGCTTCGGTAACACCAAGTTTTTGAGCCGCAGCTGTAAAATCTATCTGACGGTGCGATCGCCTTCCTTGCGGTAGTTGCTCACGCGCTTGAGGAGGGTTTTGGGCGGTCAGATTCGGGTTACTGCCTGCTTGACTACAGGCTGCAAGCGTGAGGGAAATGGCTGCCAAAGCTAGAAATTGACGAATAATCATGACAATCAATCTTGTTTTGCTGAGATTGGAAAGAGTTGATAGTTTTAATTACACCAGCCCAATATGACAGCTTTCCCTTTATCTGAATTACAATTTTGTAATAATTAGGACTTATATCATGTCCGGTTAAACACAAATCAATTGCGTTCGCAATGACATATCAGAAGTAATTTAGCAGACGTGATATTACGCAAAACTACACCCGGTAGAGGCAATTCATGAATTGCCCATACCTAAAAATCAGGGTTTCGGCTATTGTTTGCGTAAGTCCTGATAATAAATAGCGATTCTCATTTGAATGAGTTACACGGGTAGGGTAGCACAGTTAGCTGTGCTACCTTAAGTGGTTAATTATTGATTTCTAAGCCTGATGCTCTCGGACTTGCGTAGGCGTAGTCTGTCGTAGACCTCGCTGGAAACTAGCGCTCCAACTTTTCGCTAAATCCCCTTATGTAGTATAGTTACGAACTAAAGATTTTTAAAGTCCGGTGTTTATTACGGACTATCCATAGTAGAACAATTAGCAATACAAGCGCTTTGATCGTTGATGGCTCCATTACCTTCTTCACTTGCGTGGGGGTTTGAGGAGTAACATTACACGGAATCTCAATAATCTGTGTGTGATCGGAACCATTACCACTGGGAGTCAGATCGCATTCGCCTTTGTTGTTGAGAGACAAAGGTGCATTTCCTGGAGAAACAGGTGCAGGTGGTTGAGATGAAGAAACAGGTGATTGAGCTGAAGAACTATCGCCACTCAGTAGTAGAAGCAGAATTAAACCAAGACCCCCAACGCCGATTATTGGCCAAAGTGGAAAGGAATTAGAACTGTCTGGTATCAAGACATCTCCCGCAGAGCTAGGGAAAGCATCAAAAGCTATTGTTTCTCCATCCAAGGCTAGTGGATTGTCACTCAGCAAAGTATTTCCTGCGATATCTTCTCCTAATATCTGATTAAATTCCGCTGGAATCGCATTATTGGGGCGTCCGAGTTCCCCACCATCTTCGGAGTATGGAAAGGATAGTACTTCAAAAATCCTCTGTTGGAGTTGGTTCTGATTTCCAGAACTCAACGCATCCAAGCCTGTAGAGATTTTATCTAAATAAAAATTTGTCATCTCTGGCGATAGACCTAGAGACTGAATCTGCTCTTGAATGTTAGAAATTTTTGAGGCTTCTTCAAACAGCAGTCGTCCGTATGAGAATTTCAGGTCTAGTAATCCATTACGAAGGCTAACAGAGTCATTGACTCCTGAGTATGGTGCCCAGTAGAACTGCTTGGTTACAAGTCCGAGTCCTTCTACTGGATTGCGACCAAAAGGTTGTCCAAGAAGATATTGAGATCCATCCATGATTGCGGGAGATGCATTTCTCCAAAATGAGGCGTAAGGCACCGCAGAGAGATTAGGATTATTGCCGTAGAAGCTAGCGAAATTCTGGAAGTTTTTCTCCCCACCGGCTGCTCGGATCAGGAGGTTTTGATAACTAGTCCCATTGTTTAACTCCACTAATCGTTGGATTACCGATCCTGTCTTATTACAAGTCAGACCAAATCCCACATCACATCCAGGAATGACTCGCATCTGGCTCAAATTCTGGTTATTGATTTGGTACTGGAGATACTCAGACTCCAGTCCTTGTTGGATACCATAGCGTCCAATATTTAGCTGTGCAAAAGCAGACTGACATGTAGTAAGTACTACTGCAACAGATGAAAATGCGATCGCTGCAAAGCGAACCACCTTCGGCATCGCAATTCTTTGAACAATTGATCTAGACAAGATGCACCTCCACTAAACGACAGCAATTCCCCAGTCCTCAGTCCCCAGTCCCCAGTCCCCAGTCCCCAGTTCAACTCTTAGCTAAATAAATGTTGATCGTGATTCCTGTACCTTTGAGATTTCCTGATGAGAGTGTGTGATATAAGACTATCGCCCGGTTTGGTTGGTCAAAAAGATACCCACGACGCGTAGGTTTGATTTTCCCTTCCTTGACTAAGGAAACGAAGGCTTGTAGATATCTACGTATACCTTGACGGTTCTCTTTAGTAGTATTCGTATGATGCTCAATCAGCATCATAAAGAAGTCCAAGCTACGATTTTCCTGCCCTTGAATCAGACTGCCTTCATCTAAGAAAGAACTTGCTATGAGCCTGCTATTAACTTGTTTGACCTTAAATAAAGTAAAATAACGTCCCTCTTTTTTAGGATCGTTGGCATAACAGACCCAGGAACCCTCTTTATTTTGTGTAAAACCCTGTTCAGCAAGGTAAGAAAGCAAAGAATTAGTTGCTTTAGTTTGTGGTGGAGGTAATAAATCTTCAATAGGATCTAAAGAGCAAAGCCTCTGTGTTGTTTTTTGTGGATAAACAGCAGGAGTCTGTTGGGTATTGACGCGAAAGGGCTTGTCATCAGACATTTGTGTTGCTTTCCGTGGATAAACAGCAGGAGTCTGCTGGGTATTGATACCAAAAGGCTTGTCATCAGACATTGCCATGCTAGACATTGCAGCCAACGCAGATACTTGGAGAACGATCGCTCCAAACAAACGAACTATGATATTCATGTTTTTCCTGTTACTCTTACTGACTTTGTGAATAATCGAATTTTTACTAGATCAAGATTGATCTAGCAGTCCTAAATTATTTGTTAAATTTAAGTGTTTGCCTAATTTAATCGAGCGTAGCTTAAGTTTTCACTAATCAAATAGGACTTTTATATAGGTAACTAAGCACAAAGAGAATCAATATCTAAATAAAACACACAATGTTAATGTCTTAATTGCAAGACAAATTGGGCTTTTTGATATTTTTATATATACAAAAAACTATTGACATTGTGTCAAAACTTTTCTATTTACTCTTGTCTAATTTTTTGCCATCCTCAGAGGGTTTTATGCCTTTTTCGCTGGCTATGATGATTCCGAAAAAAGAGCCTTAGTTAGCTCTTTAGTACCTTATATAAGCAGAGTTTCAAAAGCTCTGTGGTTTGTATGTTAGGGCTTTTGTTGATTTCCTGGGTAGGTTGAATAATTTTTTGTTTTTTGAAGGTAGCACACCTAACTAGCTGTTTCAGCATGGTTACAAATTGATGTATAAAATAATATCTCCCTGACAGTAAAATAATATTACCATGAGCTTGAGACATGCAACAGTATTGTGGACAGTTGTCAAAGTTGTACACTGGAAATCGTAACTACGTTTTCATTAAATTTCATCGCAAATAACTCAGAGGCAAGTTTAATCTATTTATACACCACTAGTATTAAGTTCTTAAATACTAGTAGTGTGTAAACGACTAATTGGATGTCTTAAAAATAACTTTTATTTAAATAAAACACGTATAACTAATAGATTGCGATCGCTAACCAAGTTTTTAATTATCCTGCTAGGAGATGTCTATGATGAGCTATGCCTACGCACCAAATAAAGTTAAGTAGATTACAAGTATAAAATTTGCTTGCGATTTAGCACGCTGTTGCTGCTGTTGCCACAGACTTTATAAGCCTGTAAGGCAGAGATTTACGACTTCTCTAATACCAATTCAAAAAATGCTTGCGACACATAGGGCATCCAAAATAAAATCATAGCCTCAACATTATTCAAATTGATAATGTTGAGGCTATCAGCATGACAAGCAGCAAATTCTGTCAAGAATTGTTGATAAACAGAACTTACACATTGACAGGTAAGACAAAAATTGCGTAAGTTCTAAATTAGTTAATTCAATTTAATTTATTACAAAGCACTGCGGCTAGTTAACGCGTTCCACAAGAAGACTGCAACAATTGCACCCAGAACTGCCACTGCAATACCGGGAATACTCAAAGAGGGAGCCGCTAGAGCAAAGCTTCCTGTACTGAAGAATACACCCAAACTACCACCAATAAAAGCACCGACGATTCCTAATAAAATTGTTGCTAAAATTCCGCCGCCTTGATGACCAGGGTAGATAGCCTTTGCGATCGCACCAGCAATTAGACCCAAAACAATCCAAGCAAGAATATTCATTGTTTTTATTTGATAAACATTTTTTAGTGACAAATACACAATAGCAATCCAAATATTGACATTCAATCTACCAACAGAAGCAATGATCGATAGCCTTGAGGATGAACGCTATTACTTCTCGTGATGAACTCCCTTAATTGAGATGGATAATAAAAAAAAGCTCCTAGTAGGTCTAAAACCAGGAGCTAATAAATTCATTGCTTGATAATTGCAGTATATGCGTTTTTAATGAGTGTTCTCATCTACTTGAAGAATTAAGCTCAGGTTTGAAAGCAGATACTTTTGTAGGTTTGCGCTTAGGGATTGGCGTAGCATTTGTAGTAAAAGGTAATTACCTGTACTTGCATTAATGTTAAACAATAAAACCAACTGCTTTACCAATTTATCGTTCTTGCATTTCTTGCTGACGCATGGGCATAGCGTCAATTTGCTTAAAAATTGCTGTCGCTTGCACTGGTGTAGTTTCTTGGCGTTTAACACCACCATCTTTTCCGATCAAAATGACACGAAAATTTTCTCGCTCAACTCCAAAACGATTTCGCAAATTGGCAACAGAAGACTCATCTATTAACTGTCCGTTGGCATAGCTTTTATCTGTTGCCAAAACTTGAACAAGAACTAAATCCCGGTCTTTCAAACCATTTTGGTGCTGGTTAAATACCTGCATCTGTTGCTGATAATTGTGGTTATCAACAGACGGCGCAAAGATTAGCAGTACCCGGTTTTGCCATTTTTGAGAACTGAGGTTAAATGAAGACATTTTGATAGTATGGGTTGAACCTTGGACAGTACCAGCAATGCTGACAGGCGATAGCGCTATAGACACGGCGATCGTCAGGGCGATTAATACTGAGTTATTCACTTCAGGGCTTGTTAGGCTCATAATACAGATAATGACACGAACGAGGTTTGATGGAATGTCAGAAGCTTTTCCAGACTCTTCTCAACTACAACAGTGGCATCGAGGTATTGAAATGGCTAACCGCAATAACATTTTCTGTCATTGTCGTAGTTGTAGCTATGAATGGGTGGACTCTGTGATTGATGCAGTCTGTAGTAAATGTGGCAGCAAAGATATTGAACATATCTCGTGCTGGCAGTTTCCAGATGATTGAATGAGTATCCAGATATGTAGCCGATAAAATAGTGATCGCTACTTTTGACATTTCCTCTGAGAATTCTGGGTGATTACTTTGTTAAGCTGCGGTAATATCTGCTTGTGCATTTAAAGCGGAATTTGAAAAAATTCTCCAGCACCAGAGGGATCAACGGTTAACAGTACTCATATCAGGATAGCGTTCGCCAGCTGCCACATTTTTTGGTGTAACTGTTTCAAGTCGATTCAAATCTTGTTCAGTCAGGATAATTTCGGTAGCTGCAATATTCTCCTCCAAGTAAGTACGGCGTTTTGTACCAGGTATTGGGACAATATCTTCTCCTTGAGCGAATAGCCATGCTAAAGCAAGCTGACTAGAAGTTACTCCTTTTTCGCTGGCGATCGCTTTGACTTGCTCTACTAATTGCAGGTTTTTATAAAAATTCTCACCTTGAAAGCGAGGAGAATTTCTTCGATAGTCATCAGGTGCAAGATCGTCAGGGGTAGCGATCGCACCTGATAAAAATCCTCTTCCTAATGGGCTATAAGGAACAAAGCCAATTCCTAATTCCCGCACGGTAGGTAAAATTTCATCCTCTGGCTCTCGACTCCAAAGAGAGTATTCTGTTTGCAGTGCACTAATCGGGTGAACTGCTACAGCCCGTCGAATCGTCGCCGGGGCAGCTTCCGAAAGCCCCAAATAACGCACTTTTCCTAGCTTGACTAACTCTGCCATTGCCCCGACAGTATCTTCAATGGGGACAGTTGGATCTACTCGATGTTGGTAATAGAGGTCAATCACTTCCACCCCCAGACGTTTTAGCGAGGCATCACAAGCTTGATGGACATATTCTGGTCTACCATCAACCCCTTGAAAACCACCATCTTCAGTACGGACATTGCCAAATTTAGTTGCTAAAACTACTCGATCTCGGCGATCTTTAATTGCTTTGCCTACTAGTTGCTCGTTGGTAAACGGCCCATACATATCAGCAGTATCAAGAAAATTCACTCCAAGTTCTAATGCTCGATGAATTGTTGCGATCGCCTCAATTTCATCACGACCGCTATAGAACTCAGACATTCCCATGCAACCAAGTCCGATAGTTGAAACTTCTAACCCTTGTTTGCCTAGCTTTCTGGTTTTCATAAAATAATTTCCTACTCAGTAATTGGTCTTAGAATATTGCCTCTTTCAGCATTATCCTTTCCCTTCCACCAAGTCATCTATTATTAGAAGTATTTAATGATATAAGTAAGTTGATTTGCAGGTACTTGACATTCATTTTACCAGCCGTGTTGAGACAGCTTTCTAGCCTACGCACTTTTACTATAGGTTTTCTAGTAAATTACTAGCCAGTTGTAGCGTTCGCGCAGCGTCTCGTAGAGAAGCGATGACCAAGCGCTGTGAATTGGCTGCTGAGTTATCTTACAGCGTTGGGTCAACAACTGGCAATTTGTGGTTGTTCTGTTCTGTTGATATCTCATTTAAACTGCAAAATACAAAGTTGTAATGCCAAATTGCCAGAACCTTTGAATATGTTCTCGTCACTTCAACTTTTTCTTAGAGGATAAGTGGATAGAGTTGATGGCAGTTTGGTCAAATACCTCCACCAATTCAAGAGACAACTTTTAGCAAGCGTTCGTTAAGCACCCATAATAATGGTCGGTTGTTACACACACCAGTCTGATTGTTATTAGTCAGAATGTAGTGGTGCAATATATTGCATTGTTACAAAAGCTAAATTCAGAGGTAAACTATGTTTTCTTTTTGGGGTAATCCATGTTATGGAAGCGAACCCATTTCGCACAAAACTAGCTTAGAGCGGAAATTAAAATTCTTGATTTGGCTGCGAGATGATTTAGAGTCCAAACTCGCTGGTATTAATGCTTCTATTGATACCATTCGTCAGCAAATAGAACGTTCAGACTCACCTACTTAGAACTGAACTGATACAGCAATTCATCTGATCACCTACCCAATAAGCAGGTGATCAGATGAATTGCAATGCGATCGCCTGTCTTCAAAATCAGTCGGGTGTGGTTGTGGCTATGTTGGCAGACCTCCAGCTTGAAAAATCTGTTCGGCGGTTAAATTTAACTCCGGGAAATTAGGCGACACAATGCGTTGTTTACCGCCGCAGGCATCGCTGCCTCTAAATTGAGTAACTTGGTACTCACCATCGATTAATTGATAAATTGATTCTCAATAACTTGGCTGTGAGAGATGCCAAACTAGTAGAGGGTATAAATTAGCTCTGGCAACACCAAAAGCAAGGATATTTGAGAGTATAACTAATAATTGATTGCTGACTCGATTAGAAGGGGTTTCCTTGCGCTGCTTCACCAGTCGCACAGAATTCAATTTCTTTTTCTGGCGACTGACGCCAATATTGCTGTTTTGATAAATCAGGTTTACTTTTAGCGATCTCCTTCAAGATACTTCAAAAATTCCTCTAGTAATTGATAGCAATTGTTGATAATCCTTTGGTGTATCAATATCGATATTCCCTAGTGAAAACGGAATCGAAAAAACTTCATTGATGTTATTATTAATAACTTTTTTTGCTCCTGAAGTTTCTTTTAAAGCAGTAAGTTCTGAAAAAAATGTCTGACTAAATAGAGCAGGTACACCTAATGTATCCCCATATTCGCAAGCAATAATAGATTTTTTTGTCGAATAATATGCATCAACAAGTTGATTAATAATTTGGGGAGAAACAAATGGCTGGTCGCAAAGTGTAATAACTACTGCTTCTATTTTTTGTGGAAGATTATTTAACAATTCAATACCACTCTTGATTGAAGTACTCATTCCACAAGCCCAATCCAAATTATTAACTACTTTAACGGGAAGTTGTTTAATTTGGGGATGAATCTGTTCTGCATTGGCTCCAAGTACTACTACCACAGGTTGACAAACTGAAGCGATCGCTATTTCTGTAATATATTTTAAAAAACTACGTCCTTGGTAAAGCAACAGTTGTTTCGGTGTACCCATCCTCGTAGATGCACCAGCCGCAAGAATCATAATGGCTATGGTTGATTTCTCGTTATCTATAGCAGTCATAAAAACTATATGGTAAGTAGCAAGTTTGAGTTGCTTTCATAAGATTGGTGAATCGGTTGATTGCGATTTCTTAAAAAATTACCATTGCGGTTTGTTAGCACTGCTTGAATTTCTGCAATAATCGCGATCGCTATTTCTTCAGGTGTATCTGCTCCAATGTCAATACCAATTGGACCATGCAATCTTTTTAATTGTTCGGTAGTATAATCTATTCCTTGCAGATGTAAATCTTCAAGCAATCTTTCAGTACGCAGCTTTGGGCCTAAAACCCCTATGTAAGGTGTAGGAGATGGCAGCAACATTTGCAAAATTTCTCGGTCGTCAAGGTAATTATGCGTCATCACTACAGCAACTGTGTGGGCATTTATAAATACCTGTTTATGTACAATTTCTCGCCGACTAAGAATAACATCACAAAGTATCGGAAATCGCGCTCTAGTAGCCTCATTAGCTCGACAATCGACTATAGTAACGTCCCAACCTAATGCTTGAGCAAACTGGGCTACGGGTACAGCATCATAACCTGCACCAAATATGATTAAAGCTGTGGGTGGTTGGATGACTTCGATGAAAACTTCGGCACTGCCTAAAGGTAACTGATAGTTGTTTACCCTTGACTTTTGATTAGCAAAGGCTGCTTGACTATCTGCAAGCAGAGATTGAATTAAATTTGGCTCTTTGATGTCAGTGATAATTTTACCATTTGGATACAGCAGCAGGCGCGACCCAAGTTTGACCTTGACTGCGCCTTCAAAGCCAAAGACTGTGGCAATAATACCCAAATGTTTTTGATGAAAACACTCCTGTATAAAAGCGATCGCATTTGGTGTGCTTTCTCTCTCAAGGCGTTCGATGAGAACTTGCACTGTCCCATTGCACCCTAAACCAAAGCCCCAAAGAATATCCTCAGAGGCGGTGCTATCGTAAGTAACAACAATTGGTTCGCCGTCTGACATTCGTTGTTGAGTATGCTCAAATACATCGTTCTCCAAGCAACCAGCACTGATTGTTCCGATCGTCTGACCTGTATTTGTGATCAGCATTTTAGCACCCGATCGGCGATAGGTTGAACCTTGAGTCTTAACTACAGTCGCAAGAAAAGTTATTTCACCACTTTTTTGACTTGACTCGAAGCCTTCTAAAATTGCTTGTAATTCGTTCATATGAAGACAGTATGTGGTATGCACGTATCACTTTAGCATTCGAGGAGCAGGGCCACGAGTAACATCCAATCCTGACACACGAGGTAGAGCGATCGTTTTGCCTGTTTGTGCCGCTTCGTAAATCAACGCAATTAGTTTTTGGTCTTGCAAACCTTCTTCACCAGGGGTATGGGGTTGCTTGTTTTGAATCACACAATCTGCCATGTGATCGATTTCCAAGGCAAATTGGTTTTTCTCACCTATCCGCACTTCGCTAACGTTTTCTGCCATGCTATTGGTTGGCGATTTGCGCGAAATCATCATCCGTAAACCGTTGTAAGAAAATCCCGGATCGATTTGTCCCCAAGCATCAGAACCGAAGACACGAAACCGACGCGCTTCGTGGAAGCCGTAGCTAGTGGAGCAAATTCCTAGTATCCCACTGGGAAACCGCAGCTGGAAGGTGACACTTTCTTCAACTTCTTTGAAGCGAGGATCGCCAGGAGTGCTGAAGATTTGGGCGCTAATTGCGATCGGTTCCTCTCCCGTTAAATAGCGAGTTGCATTCAAGCAATAAATTCCGACATCCGGTAAAGAGCCACCTCCAGCTAAAGCGCGTTTCAATCGCCACTGATTTAAGTCACCTCCCTGGTTTTGTCCGTTATCTGCCTGAATCACCTTTACAGTTCCCAATTCTTTGCTACGGATCATCCCAATCATGGCGCGATGGTGCGGCTCATATTGGCAGCGATAAGCAATCATCAGCTTGCGATCGGCTTGTTTACACGCATCGATCATCTGTTGAGCATCTTCGACTGTGGTTGCCATTGGCTTTTCACACAGAATATGCTTTCTGGCTTTCGCACCACGCACCGTATATTCCCGATGCATACTGTTAGGCAGTACAATATAAATCACATCAACGTCTGGATTGTTGCGGAGATTGTCGTAATTCTGATAGTTGTAGACATTTTGCGGTTTAATGCCATACTGCTGGGCAACAAGATTTGCTTTAGCAGCATCACCACTAACTAATGCAGTTGGCTTTGCTAGTTTACATTCTGCAAACGCAGGCATGATTTCTTCTAATGTCAGTCTGCCAAGTCCAACGATCGCAAATCCTAAGCGTCGCTCTGGAGGTAATGCAGTTGGTGGCCCTCCTGTGTCAACCTCAGTTTTTTCTGAGATGGGCGGAAATTGAATCTGAGGCGGTAACGGGCCTCCGCGTGGAGTAGCTTGTCCAGTTGGCTGCTGGGCAGCAACCTCTTCGCCTATACTACCAATTGTGGCAGCTGAAATGGCTCCTAACCCAGCAGTCGTCAAGATATGACGACGAGAAATTTTTCCTTTAAACAATTTAGGCATCGTGGTTTCTTAATTCTTAATGATTAAATTTTGGATTTAGTACGGCAATTCGTAGCAAATTCAATTTAGGAATCCCTACAATGCCATTGTGTCGCCTGACAATGCCATTGTGTTGCCTGACAATGCCATTGTGTTGCCTAACAATGCCATTGTGTTGCCTAACAATGCCATTGTGTTGCCTGACAATGCCATTGTGTTGCCTGACAATGCCATTGTGTTGCCTAACAATGCCATTGTGTCGCCTGACAATGCTACAGGACTTACGCAAGATGTGCCCGAAAACCTGATTATTGCGTAGCGGTAATTCATGAATTACCGCTACTTTCGTTATGTTTTGCGTAAGTCTTATGCTAATAAGTAGTTGGACAAAAACATTTACAGTCATTGCAAGCGTTCCATTCGCAATGACGTTGTGTAATTAATTCGCCAAAGCTACACTTTGTAACCAATTACCCGGACATGATATTACGGAGTACTAGTTGGAGTCGAGGTACTAGTTGGAGTGGAGGTGCTAGTTGGAGTTGGGGTGCTAGTTGAACTTCCAGGATTAATAAGGGAACTAACCTGTTGCAGGTGTTGTTGGAGGGTTGGTAGCGTTTGAGCTGCAAATGCTTTCACGTCTGGATCTTGTCCCCCTTCAGCTTCAGTTTGAAATGCGGAGACATCATTTTGATGATCTTCAAGCATCTGATTCAAATATTCGCGGTCAAAGGTAGCACCAGAAAGTTTGGATAAGCGTTGCAGGACTTGCTTATTTGTGCTGTTGAGACTAGTTGGCAGCGTTACACCTTTTTCAGTCGCCAACTGTTTAAGTTGCTTGTTCACCTGGGTGTGATCGTCAACCATGCGCTGTGCAAACTGTTTTACCGCATTGCTAGTTCCACGTTTTAATGCTAGTTTTGCTAATTTGACTTCTGCTAAACCACCTTGAGCAGCTTCATTGATAAACTGTCTGTCTGAAGAACTGAGGTTATTTTGCCCTGGTGTAGTTGGTGATGCAGTTGGGGATGCAGTTGGGGATGCAGTTGGTGATGCAGTTGGTGATGGACTTTCTGTCGTTCGCACAGATTGAGCAGATGGAACTTCCGATGTAGGTTGGTCATGGGGCGTAGTTGGTGTGCAACCAGTTGCCAGAGATAAGGCGATCGCCACTATACCAGTAGAATATATTTTGAAGTTGGACATAATTGTTCTCCTTGGATAAAGCTATATTTTGAAACGTTGAATGAAAAATAAGCGCGATCGCACAATTAAATAACGACCACTAATGCTGAAATCACGAAGCAGATGCGTCGGTGCAAATTGGGCAAATAGATTTAACATTTCCCGATTGAATGCAGGGATATCATCTGGGTGACAAGTCGTCAACCAGTTTCCATCTAGTACAACTTCTCGATCCACCCAGGTGTCTTTATGGGTTCTGTGAGTTCAGCCTCTTCAAACCCATCAGTTGCTAAAACTGCAACTCGTAAATTTGTTAATTCAGCCATAATCATCTCCAAGTTTTATTCAAGAATTTGCAGTTATGATTTAACGGTTACTCCTGCTTCTAACTCCAAAGCTTTGATTAATGCTGATGCATTTTCTTCTCCCCACCCTTGATTAACTGCTGTTTTAATGGTTTCTCTGACAATTGCCGCAGCAGGTGTTGGAGAATTTAAATCTTGGGCAAATTGAGCAATCAAATTCGCATCTTTCAGCATGTGCTTCAGGGCAAAACTTGGCGAAAAATCACGGTTCACCAGCATCTTGCCCATACCGTCAAAAATTGGAGAGCGGAAATCTACCACATGCAGCACATCAAGAACATCTTGTGGATTCAGTCCGGCTTTAGTTGCCAGAATCATCGCTTCCCCTAACGCTTCGATTTGGGTTGCCACAATTGAGTTACCGATAAGTTTCATCGATGCGCCTTTGCCAGTGCCGCCCAGATAATGGATCGTTTCGCTCAACGGCTCTAAAATTGGTTTGACTTGCTCGAATATTTCCTGCTTGCCACCAACAACAATCCACAATCCCCCAGCTGCGGATTCGTTTTTACTGCCGAAAACGGGAGCATCAAGAAATTCGACCTGCTTTTCGGCATAAGCTGCGGCTTGTTTGCGGGAGGTGTCAGGATGAACTGTACTCATGTCGATCGCAATTTGTCCCGATTGCACGTTCGATAAAATGCCATCTTGCCCAAAGACAACCTCTTCAACCGCCTTGTCATTCGAGAGCGAATACATAATCGCCTCGGCATTCTCTACGGCTTGTGCTGGTGTTTGTGCTTGTGTTGCACCTTGTTCAACCAGAGGCTTACAAGACTCTAGGCTGCGATTCCAAACCCTTAGATCGTAACCAGCTTTGAGCAAGTTTGTTGCCATACCACTGCCCATGATGCCGAGTCCTAAATACGCAATGCGTTTCATAATGATGTTCTAGATGATGTCTTAACTTTAGGAATTTTTGATACTTTTAGGGCAGGAAGTGTGTCGAAGTCAACTTGCTTCTACCCTTCCTTCACATCATGGGAGTTTTGAGGATAAATACATCTTCCAATCGATAGACTTAACAGCAATAAATACTTTAGATAGCAGTGAATTCTCTGGCTTTTTGTTAAAATGCATCAATTCAAGCGACACAAAAATTGATTTTGAGAGGATTTGCGTAACGCATCAAATCCAGGTAACACCAATTCTCTAAAATAAGGCAACAGATGTAAGCTGGGAAAGCCTTGCTGCATCTAAATTTCTCAATTGCGAATTGCGAATTGCGAATTGCGAATTGGTATAACTCACACCTACAAAATTGCGTAGGCGTAGCCTGTCGTAGACATCGCTGTTTGCATGAAAAAATAGTTAAACGTATTAATATTTATCCCAACCAAGCTGGATTCATTGCTGTACTGTCATTTTGGGTTGTGGTCTTATATCGTTCATACTGCCCTTTCGCTGCTGCTTCACGGGTACGCGCTAACAGTGCTGTAACTCGTGCTTGATCCATTGGCTTAAACGTGCGGACTGCCTCAAACGCCTGGTCTAAAATTCCCATGCTATCGATGCCTGTAATTACAACTGATGTTGGCAAATTCATGGCGTAATGCAAACAATCGATCGCACTGACTGTGTTACTTCTAAGAATGTAAGACTCGCCGATTGTTTTCATTGCCAGCACACCAATGTTGTTTTTCACTAACATAGGTAAAACTTGGCGTTCAAAACTTCTAAAATGGGCATCCATGACATTCAAGGGCATCTGCACGGTGTCGAAGCGGAAACCATTTTGTGTGGCAGTTTCTAGCATCTGAAGATGAATCTGGGGATTCTTGTGTCCTGTGAAGCCGATATAGCGAATTTTACCTGCTTTCTGTGCTTCAACGACTGCCTCCATTGAGCCACCAGGAGCAAAGACGCGATCGGGGTCTTCAAAGCGGAGTATTTCATGATGCTGTATTAAATCAATATGATCAACTTGTAAATCTTTGAGCGATTCATCAATCTGCATCTTGGCGGCACTTTTAGTGCGACCATCGATTTTCGTCATTAAAAAGACTTTTTGGCGATAACCATTCTTAAGAGCATTTCCCATCCACCGATGGCTACGTCCATTGTGATAATCCCAAGAGTTATCCATAAAGTTAATGCCGCGATCAATGGCACTGCGGATCAGCTTAATACTTTCTTGCTCCTCTTCAATTTTTCCAATGTGAAACCCACCCAAGCCAATTACAGATACTTGTTCTTTGGTACGTCCGAGGGTGCGATACAACATTTCGCCGCGTCGAGTTGGAGTGGTTGAACTTTGGGCTAGCAGTTGAGTCTTTTCATCAACGGGTTCTGTTTGGGCGAGGAGCGGCTGCAAAAATCCTTCCGAAACTGCAAGTCCTGCTGCCACTAATCCTGAAGCCGAAGCAGTTTTTAACAAGCTGCGTCTACTGATTTCCATAATTGTCTCCTACAAACAACAATAGGAATGAGCCGAATAGTAGCATGGCAATTTGGCATAAAGACTCTAACTAAGGTGTGTTTTGAGACTTATTCCATAAGATGCATTCACAATGTAAGCCGATGCATTCATAATGCAAGCCGATGCATTCACAATGCAAGTCAATGCATTCATAATGCAAGTTGATGCATTCACAAAGCAAGTTGATGCATTCACAAAGCAAGTTGATGCATTCACAAAGCAAGTCGATGCATTCATAATGCTTACCCTTTGTTTAACAAAGTTTTTTTGGGGTTTAATTCCCCTGCCTCTACAGGCAGCACGTTTTGTGTCGGGGTAAAATCACCGTCACAAAACGTAATTGCGAATTGCAAATTGGTTTAAAACTTTATCTTACTGATAGATTTTTGGTTGCAATGGGTACATTTAATGTACACTATACCACTGTATACATCTATGACTATCCAAGATAGAACACGCCGTTTGCGCCCTCAAACCATTAGTCAAGATATTGACTCATTCCACGGTTTGCAAACTGTCAGCACCTACAATACGACTCGCGCTGATGCCTCAGCTGCAAAGTTACAAGAAGTTTATCAGGCAATGGTGATTTCTCAACAAACTGAAACCGAAAAACTAGCTTTATACCGTGCTGCTGCTGATGCTGCGCGATTAGCAGAATGGGAATTTCATAATGCTGTATTAGCCATGAAAGAAGTTGTGCGCGGGCAATATGGTTCAGATAGCGATCAAGCTCAAGCTGTGGGATTGAAGAAAAAATCAGACCGCAAGCGTCCTTCCCGGAAAAAGCCAGTTGCGATCGCCAGTTAATCAACTTAATTGAGTTTAGAAATTGGCGGTTTCATTGTTTCGGCGATGCCTACGGCTGGCTACGCCTACGCTATGTCTACAAAAGTTTGTCTAATGTAATTGGCAAATCGCGGACACGCTTACCCGTGGCATGATAGACAGCGTTAGCGATCGCCGCCGCAGTGCCGGTAATCCCAATTTCCCCAATTCCTTTGACACCAAGCGGGTTGATATGTGGATCGTGTTCATCCACAAACAACACCTGAATATCAGGAACATCTGCATTCACTGGGACGTGATACTCAGCTAAATCATGGTTGACAACGCGTCCTCGGTTCGGGTCTGTTAGCGTATGTTCCATCAGTGCCATGCCGATACCGTAGACAATCCCACCGATCAGCTGACTGTTGGCTGTTTTCGCGTTGAGGATGCGTCCCACGCCAAAAGTCCCCACCCAGCGCGTTACTCGCACTTCACCCAAATCAGGCTCAACGCGCACTTCGGCAAACTGCGCTCCAAATGCGTGCATTGAGAACTTCTTTTTTTCGTCTCCAGGTTTGGCATCTGCACGCGCTTCGATCATTTTCTTTCCATGCCGTGTCAAGATTGCCTGATAAGTTTCGCTGGCGGAGGATTTATTTTTTAAGAAAAAGCTGCCATTTTCAGCAATCACATCCTCAGCCTTGGAACTATAAAGCGGCGATTTTTGATCGGCAAGTGCTAGTTGCAAAAGCTGACTGCGTGCTTGATTTCCTGCTAAATGCACGGCTGAACTTACACTGGCGGCGGTTTGCGAACCACCAGAAACGGGTGTTTCTGGCATCTTGGTATCGCCTAGTTCAAACCGGACTTTGTTAACTGGTAAACCGAGTGCCTCAGCTGCGACTTGAGTCATGACAGTATAAGTTCCCGTACCAATATCTTGGGAACCGCTTCGCACCACGGCTGTACCATCTGCCATAATTTGAGCGATCGCTGATGCTGGGGAACGGTTGGTAGGATAAGTAGCTGTCGCCATACCCCAACCAATTAAATAATTACCGTCTCGCATCGAACGGGGCTTGGGATTGCGCTTCTGCCAGCCAAACTTTTCTGCCCCTAATTTGTAACATTCTCTAAGTGACTTGCTCGACCAAGGTATTCCTTTGCTGGGATCGACTTCAGCATAGTTACGCAAACGCAGTTCCACTGGATCGATGTTGAGCGCATAAGCTAGTTCGTCCATTGCCGATTCTAGGGCAAACGACCCGGAAGCTTCGCCTGGGGCCCGCATATAGGTTGGTGTACCCTCATCAAGTTTAACCAGACGGTGGCTGGTTTCGATATTCGGGCAAGCGTAAATCATGCGGGCGCTTTTACCAACAGGTTCGATAAATTCATCGAAAGTTGAAGTCTGGGAAGTCCCGGCGTGTCGCAGAGCGGTCAATTTGCCATCACGGGTTGCACCTAGAGAAACCTGTTGAATTGTCTCAGGTCGGAAGCCGACAGGCCCATACATCTGTATCCGTCCCAGAACTAATTTCACTGGGCGATTTACCTGCCGTGCTGCGATCGCCGCTAGCGGTACGTGCGACCAAACCGACCCTTTGCAACCGAAGCCACCGCCAACAAAGTAAGACATAATGCGAACTTTCTCTGGCTCAATTCCTAATACCGTCGCAACTTTTTTTTGAGCCGAAAAGATTCCCTGAGTTGCGTCATACAGCAGCAGTTGATCGCCTTGCCAAACTGCTGTTGTGGCATGAGGCTCCATCGGATTGTGATTTTCTACTGGGGTGGTATAGGTTTGCTCGACGCGGACAGCCGCCGCCGCTAGTCCTTGGCTGACATTGCCGTGCGCTGAATCGGGCGGTTCCTCTCCAGGCAATTTACCTTTAGGTAAGTATGCCTTAGCGAGGTTGTTTTGCATATTGATGGTTGGTTTCTCTTCGTCATACCGAACTTGCACGAGGGAGGCAGCATACATCGCTCGTTCAAAGGTATCGGCAACCACAACACCAATATGCTGACCGCTATACAGGATAACGTTATCTTGCAGGACTTGCAGCTTATGACCCTCGCCCTTTTCTCCCGAAGCTTTGGGCGCGTTGAGGTGGGTAATAACTGCTAGCACACCCGGTACTTGTTCCGCCGCTTTGGTATCGATTTTGGCAATCTTACCTTTGGCGATCGCACTTTGAATTGTCACGCCATAAGTCATTTTTGCTACCGGAAACTCAGCCGCATAGCGGGCGCTGCCAGTTACCTTGAGCCGTCCATCAACTCGATTTAACGGTTTGCCGACAACTATATTTGTATCCCCTATATTCATACCATTCCTCCCACCGTCAAGAGCGCCTTAACAATTGTGCGTTTAGCCAGTTCGACCTTAAAGGCGTTGTATTTTTGAGGTTTAGCACCGGCGATCGCAGCCAATGCTGCTGCTTGAAATGTTGCCTGGTTTGCGGGCTTGTTCAAAAGTGCTTTTTCCGCTTCCAAAGCACGCCAGGGCTTTGTTCCTACGCCACCAAGGGCAATGCGTGCCGAGCGAATAATCCCATTTTGAATATCTAATGCCGCCGCAACCGATGTCATCGCAAAGGCATAGGAGGCGCGATCGCGGACTTTTAAATAGTGCGATCGCCTTGCGAAGTTTGAAGCAGGTAAATCAACGGCAACAATTAATTCTCCATGTTCTAGAACCGTCTCCCTTTCTGGTGTATTACCCGGTACGAGATGAAAATCTACAAGCGGGATACTGCGCTCTCCTCTCGGCCCGCGTGTTTGCACAACAGCATCAAGTGCCACCATTGCCACAGCCATATCAGAAGGATGGGTGGCAATACAGCGATCGCTACCGCCAAGAATCGCATGGATGCGGTTATAACCCTCGATTGCCGGACAACCTGAACCGGGAACGCGCTTATTGCAGGGGAAGGCGGTGTCGCGGAAGTAGTAGCAGCGGGTGCGTTGCAGTAAATTTCCGCCCACACTTGCCATGTTTCGCAGTTGCGGTGATGCCCCAGACAGCAACGCCTCTGACAGCACTGGGTAACGCTCCCGAATTATCGGATTATAAGCAACGTCGCTATTGCTTGCCATTGCTCCAATCCGCACGCCATTACCCTGCACTTCTATCTTGGTTAACGGTAGTGGGTTAATGTCAACTAACTGTTTTGGGGTTTGTACATCCAGTTTCATCAAATCGATCAGGCTGGTACCACCAGCTAAGTACGAGGCTTCGGCATCTGGAGTAACCAAAGCCACGGCATTCTCTGCTTGTCCCGCTTTTTTATAGTTAAACGGCTGCATCTTTTTTTCCCTCTAAGACATCGCGGACAGCAGCCACGATATTTGGATAAGCCCCACAACGGCAGATATTCCCGCTCATTAGTTCCCGAATATCGGCATCTGACTTAGCGTGTCCCTCGTTCACCAAACCCACTGCCGAACAAATCTGTCCTGGTGTGCAGTAGCCACACTGAAACGCATCGTGGGTCAGAAACGCAGCTTGCATTGGGTGGAGATTGTTTCCTTGCTCCAGCCCTTCAATAGTTGCGATCGCAGCATCAGTATGCATAATCGCAAATGTCAGGCAGGAATTAATTCGTTGCCCATCAACCAGCACCGTGCAAGCTCCACACTGACCATGATCGCAACCTTTTTTAGTACCAATTAGTCCTATATATTCCCGAAGTGCATCAAGTAAGGTAACACGCGGTTCAATCTGCAAACTATGTGCTGTTCCGTTCACTTGCAGCGTCACTTTCACAGTTTCAGGTGTTGAAGTTACCAGCATTGGAGTAGTTTTTTTGACTTGAGTTTGTGCCACAGCTTTCTCTACAAAATTAGCGATCGTAGCTGCTACTGTGCTAAAGACCATCAATTGACCCAACTTGCGACGTCTTAAGACAAACCTCATTTGTTCACTCCATTCTGTTTTTGTTAATAATATTGAGTAATTATCTATACTTAAATGATTGATAAAAAACCATACTTTCTTACAAGCATTTTCTTTAAAAAGACATTGTTAATAGAATACAATTTCATCTTGTTATGTCTCTCTATCAGAAGATTTATGCCATAAGTATTATTTATAATTCTCAAAATAGAATTAAGGTGTCAATCGTTATACCAATTCACAATTCGCTTTTTCGCCCATTCGCAATTAAAAAACTTAGATGCAGCAAAGCTTTCAGGGGTTACATCTGTATCAGATTTTTCGTGAAATGGTATCAGAATATAAACAGTGAAACACCACACGAAATAAAGTATATTTAGTGATTTGAACTTCTTTACGAGAGCTGCGTCAACAGCAAACAAGGTGCGTAGCTTGCTTCTCTGTAACAATATGTAGACTCACTACCGCTAAATAAGTCAGCAAAAAAATTTGTTCCAATGCTTTCTAAGCTGCAAAGCACAGTAAAAAGGAGAGCAAGAATATTGTTCCCCTACGAACGCTTTATAGTTTATGTTATTGAAAGCGGCTATAAGTTTTTAGCGATCGCCAAATTTCAAATAATTGCAAATCAGGCTTCATCTCGTCCGTGAACTTGAGCCGGTGGACTGGTTGCTTCAACAGCAGTAAATGATTCTAGAATTTTATAGGTGTGGCTGGCTCCTTTTGGTACTATCCAAGAACTCCCAGATTCTAGTAAAATTGTTTGCCCTTCAATATGTAATTCGGCACGACCATTGATTACATAACCAACAGTTTCATATTCTCGTGCTGTTGGCTCTTTAGGTTCGTTCGGTTGTTCATTTTCCCACAGACGCATGGAAATAGTTTTGCCAGATGCAAGATATTTTTGACCAAGTTGGCCTTTTGGAGAATGACTAGAGTCTACTTTACTAACGGTTGTATCAGACATATTTTTTGCCTCTTTATAGTTTTAACTTTGAGCATGGGGAATAGGGCATTGGGCATTGGGAATTGGGAATTGGGCATTGGGCATTGGGAATTGGGAATGGGGTAATAATCAATAGTTCTTCTTCCCCTGCTCCCCCTGCTCCCCCTGCTCCCTTACCCCTCTGCTCCCCACTCCCCATTAAGGTTTGAGTACAACTTTGATGCAGTTATCTTTCTTGTGCTTAAAAATTTCGTAGCCGTGGGGCGCTTGTTCTAGAGGTAAGCTGTGAGTGATTATAAACGTTGGATCGATATCACCGTTTTGGATGTGTTCTAGCAAAGGTTTTAGATACTTATGGACATGCGTTTGTCCCATTTTGAAGGTTAATCCCTTGTTCATGGCAGCACCCATCGGGATTTTATCTAAAAAGCCACCGTACACACCCGCAAGTGATACGTGACCACCTTTAGCAGCAGACACTATTACTTGCCGTAGTGCCGTCGGACGGTCTGTTTCTAGACGTACTGCTTGCTTTACCTGGTCGTAGAATGCCATAAAGTCTGTGCCGTGTGCTTCCATTCCCACTGCATCTATGCAAGCATCGGGGCCACGACCGCCAGTCATTTCTTTAAGTGCTTCGCCAATATTCACTTCTTCGTAGTTGAGAACTTCAGCTTTGCCGTATTCCTTAGCCATTTGTAGACGTTCGGGAATGCGGTCAAAGGCGATTACCCGTTCTGCGCCTAGCATATATGCGCTTCTGATGGCGAATTGTCCGACAGGGCCACAACCCCAAACGGCGACAATATCACCGGGTTTGATGTTGCAGTTCTCGGCTGCCATGTAGCCAGTGGGAAAAATATCTGTTAAAAATAGTACTTGCTCATCCGTTAAACCATCGGGAATTTTGAACAAGCCTACATCAGCAAAGGGCACTCGTGCATACTCTGCTTGACCACCGGCATAACCGCCGAATAAATGAGAGTAGCCAAATAGACCAGCTGGTGAATGGCCCATTTGCTTTTCTACCAACCAAGCATTGGGGTTGGAGTTATCGCACAATGACCATAAATCTCGATTGCAGAAAAAGCAGCTACCGCAGGATATAGTGAAAGGAACAACGACGCGATCGCCTATATTCACATTTTTAACTGCACTTCCAAGTTCTACAACTTCCCCCATGAATTCATGACCAAGGATGTCACCCTTTTCCATTGAGGGAATGTAGCCATTGTAAATATGCAAATCAGATCCACAAATTGCTGTGGAAGTAATTTTAATAATAGCATCACGCGGGTTAATAATTTTGGGATCAGGAACTGTTTCTACCCGCACATCGTTTGCTCCATGCCAGCAAACTGCTTTCATAATTATTTGTTCCTCTGATAATTTCTGACTCATTCATATCAAGATAAATACTAAATTTACCTTGATTTTGAGACGCGATAACTATCGCGTCTCAGTAACAGCTAAAAAGTTATTCAACAATGTATGAGTCAACAATCTCGACCCAAAATTTGCTCACCTTTTAGCTACTATCTCTTTAGTTAGTTGCTAGAAGGAGTGCGATAATAACCTTCTCTACTTTTACTAAATGATGAAGTTTTATCTCCGGTTGTGTTTGTACTAGGATCAAAAAACTCTCTTGTCGCTTCAGGAGGTTTTTCATCCAAGTTTAACTTTTCGCGGATATTATCAACAGCGCTTTTTATTGGGTTTTGTGAGTCTGGGGTATTATTGATTTGGGTATCGTTTCTAATTTCACCTTGCTCATTTGGTGCTCCTTTGTAATAAGTACCCTCTGGAGTATTAACATCAGCTAGTGCTATGTTCGTGTAGCTAAAAGCCTGACCCAGTAAGAACATAAATCCTACGAGGAAAACTACAAGGATTTGGGAAATGCGAATATTCCGTAGCCATGAAATTACTCGATTCATAAAAAACCTCAATTGGATTATATTAGGTGTACAATTCAAAATGCTGAATGACTATTCACCATTCAGGGTTTAAGAACAACTTTGATGCAGTTATCCTTTTTTTGTTGAAAAATATGATAGCCGTGGGGTGCTTGTTCTAGAGGTAATTGATGGGTGACAACAAAGGATGGATCAAGTTTTCCATCCAAAATCATCTGCAATAACAAATTCATATATTTTTGTCCATGCATTTGTCCCATTCTAAAGGTTAGACCCTTGTTGAAGGCTGCACCAAATGGCATTTTGTCTACAAAACCACCATAAACACCCATGATTGAAAGAGTCCCGCCTTTACGACAGGCGACCATCATTTCCCGCAGAACGTGGGGACGGTCAGTTTCCAATCTGAGCTTTTGTTTTGTCTGGTCGTAGAAGTCTTCTAAACCAACGCCGTGTGCTTCTAAACCAACGGCATCGATGCAAGCATCGGGACCACGGCCACCAGTCATCTCTTTCAACGCTTCGCCAGCATTAACTTCTTCGTAGTTAATCACTTCTGCTTTGGCAAACTTTTTCGCCATTTCCAGGCGTTCAGGAAAGCGATCGATAGCGATCACTTTTTCGGCTCCCATCATGTAGGCGCTAATCATGGCAAATTGTCCAACAGCACCGCAACCCCAAACGGCTACAGTATCACCCGGTTGAATATCGCATAACTCTGCACCCATGTAACCAGTGGGAATAGCATCGGAAATGAATAACAACATCTCATCCGGCAAATCTGGGGGAACTTTGACAACACCCACATCTGCAAAAGGTACACGGATATATTCTGCTTGTGCGCCTGCATAACCACCTAACATGTGAGAGTAGCCATAAATGGCTGAGGTGATATTACCAAATAATTTTTCTTGAATCCAACCATTAGGATTGGAATTATCGCACAACGACCACATATCACGTTGGCAATAATGGCAATTACCACAGCCAATTGTCGAAGGAACAACAACGCGATCGCCTATTTTTAAATTGTTGACTCCTCTGCCAACTTCCACGACTTCTCCCATAAATTCGTGACCAATAATGTCACCCTGTTGCACTGTGGGAATATAGCCGCCATAAATATGTAGATCAGAGCCACAAATTGCCGTGGAAGTAATTTTAATAATCGCATCACGGGGGTTGAGAATTTTCGGATCTGGTACCGTTTCTACCCGCACATCATTAGCACCGTTCCAGCAAACTGCTTTCATAGTTATTAGTCCTTAGTCATTGGTCATTAGTCATTGGTCATTAGTCATTGGTCATTTGTTTTAGGCAAAGGACAAATGACAAAGGACAAAGGACTAATAACTAGCTGCGTCCAGAAGGTTGACCTTCGGTGGTGGCAATTTCCCCTGCTTCCATTAGCATTTTGAAGCGGCGTAATTCATCACCAATTTGCTGTTCTGGTTCTTCACCAAAAAGTTTAGCTATGGTAGCTCCCAATCCTCCACCTGGAGGGTTATACTCCAAGACAATCTTTACTTCTGTGCCGCGATCGCCTGGTGCTTTTTTAAAGCGGACAAAACCAGAATTATCAACGTCTGCACCTTCGACAGAAGCCCAAGAAATAAATTCATTTTCCCGGTCTTCGAGAATATCTGCATCCCATTCTACGCTGTTACCCAAGGGTGCATTGGCTATCCAATGAGAACGTTTTTCGTTATACACCCTTACAGATTTGAGATGCTTCATAAATGTGGGCAAATTTTCAAAGTTGTGCCAAAAACGATACAATTCTTCTGCCGATTTATTAATTGTTACCGTCTTTTCAATTTTGATGGGTTGGTTTATCCCTATTGCTTCCTGTGCTTGCTGGATTGTACTTTGTTTAGTTGCACCTTGATAAATCAAACCACCACCAGCCAAAGCTGTTAACACTCCCCGCAAAGAACCTTGTTTTAAACCCATCAACACCATAGCACCGCCACCGATGAGAGATGCCCAACGCTCTACTTCACTAGCTTCACCCTGACTGGGAGTAAGTTTATCGCCTGATGTCGAAGTCACTTTTTTATCTCTCCATTACATACAGTAGACATAGGAGTGAAAATTAATTCTGCGTTGCCTGAAATCCTTGGTAGGCACAACTCATGAATTGTGCCTACATCATTTCACCAGATGTCTTCTAAACTTGACAAACGTCTAGTAAAATAACCAAAACGCAAATACTCATCAGAGGTTAAGCGGTATGCGCCTCTGGAATTGGTTACATTGATATAGCTGCCCCTGTAGTCGGCTTAGGAGGCTGAATCTGAGCGGTTATCCGCGCTCGATACAACTCTACTAATTGCTGTTCAGATTTCACTAAATCCTGGTAAATTCCTTTGAAAATAGCAGTTGCTACTGGATCGGTGAACATCGCAGACAAATTACCAATATCGCCAATACCCGTTTGCACATCCCCCAAAGCGGAACGTAACTGATATATGTCATCACTTCCTGTCAAGGCAGTTTTTACCTTGGCATACTGATTGGCAATATTTGACCCTAAAGAGGGTTTCTCGCCCAAATGTTGAAGATAGGTTTCTAGTTTTTCAATGTGGCGTTGCTTATTAGCAATGATTTGTTGAAAGAGTGATTTAACTTCGCTATCTGATTCCTTTTCAAAGTACTTTTCAAATGCTTCGAGTGAATAACGTTCACCAGTAAGGGCAATATTTAAACCTCTGCTAATATCGCCTTTAGTTGAACCACCCCAAGCATCAGCTAGTTTCCACCATTCAGCAGTTGTGTCTTTCTCATTTGGCAATGCTGCATCTTTGCCACCATAACCCAAACGGCTCAAAATAGCTGTGGTGAAAATTGCCAAGTCTCCAGGTTCGCGAGATGTAATCAAATTGCCATCAACTACCAACGGCTCATCTAAATAATTTGCACCGGCGTTAGTTATATCCTTGGCAATAGCGCTAAACCCAGTGACTTGTTTGCCTTTGAGTAAGTCGCCTTCAATCAAAACTTGTGGCCCGTGACAAACAGCAGCGACTAATTTTCCTTGTTGGATAGCCTCTTGTACAAAACGTACTGTATTAAGGTTCCGTCGCATTTTGTCGGGAGCCATACCGCCGGGAATCACTACTGCATCAAATTCGGCTGCGATCGCTTCCGTTGTGGTACCGTCGGCTTGTATGCTAAGTTTGCCGCGTTTACCTTTATATTTTTCATTCGTTCGGGAACCAAGGACTACCACCTCCATTCCCGCTTGTTTTAGTCCATTGTAAGGAACTGTAAATTCTGCATCCTCTACTGCTTGCTCAATAAGGATCGCAACTTTTTTATTGCCGGAGTGATTGTTATGTTCAGTCATAGATGGTATTACGTTTTTATTTCTCTAGTCTTTAGCTAGCTACAAAAATATTTATCGCCTCGCACAGTTAAACAGACAGATTATTCTCTGAATAAATAAGTTTGAATTATTTATCATCATTAATTATCTGCCTCCGTTACTCAAATAATTTTGAGTATTTGATTGTTTAGCATCTATGTAGTTAGAAAGATGAATACCAAGGTAAAATGCTAAACTTATTAAAATTTTATTTTTCTTTGCCTATTTTTGTCGAACAAAAAATAGTTATGAGCGAGAAGTTCACTAATGAATAATTTCGGTTGGATAACTTCTCACTCATAACTTCAACTACAAGTTCCTTGACCATGAATTCATAGCTACAATCTTATGGCGCGATCGCTAGTTTAGCGTCGTTCTCAGGGGATAGATTATTTTATCAGCTATACACCTCTAGTTAGACAAATTGCTGACAAAAAAACGTTATTGTAAGAATGCAGAAAAGGGCTAGTATCATGGCAGAAAAAAATCATCATGACAAAATTAAAAGTAATGATTTGCCACAAGAGATTACCGAATCTTACGGTACTGGTGTGAAAGACTTGCCGGGATACAATATTGGCGGACGCTCTATGCAAGATGAAAGAGATGAGTACACAGAAACTAGTCCGAAACTGACTGGTGGAGATGTTGATGCTTATTGGCAAGATGCAGATGCAGTTGGAGATGAAGCTGTTGGGGGTAGTACTTCCACTCCCGATCAAAATGTAACTGAGGACTTAGAAGCAGCAGTGGGGTTAGAAATGGCTGATTCTGAGTTTCTGCATACCAACGATATTTTAGAGGATCGTGATGGCGATCGCTGGGAGTTAGATCCAAAGTCTTCTGAAGATTATCAAGACCGATAAGAATAATTACCAATTACAAGAAGCAACTAAATTAGCCACGATCTCCACTAGTTCTTCTGGAGCGATCGGTTTAGATACATGAGTGTCAAAGCCAGCTTCCAAAGCACGGATACGAGCTTCACTATCAGCAAAGGCTGTTAAAGCAATAGCCGGGACTCGTCCACAATTATTTGGTTTAAGCGCACGGAATTTGGAGATGAAAGTGTAGCCATCCTCTCCAGGCAACCCGATATCACTAATTAAAACATCGGGTTGCAATTCGGACAATACATTGCGTGCATCTGCTGCTGATATCACTGCTATAACTGTTGCTCCATCCATTTCCAAAACAGTAGTGATAAAAAAGCGAGTATCATCATCATCCTCAACTACCAAGATATCTAAACCAGTAAGAGTTCCAGAAGTTTGCATAATAAATGACATTTTATTTATCCTTACTTGCTATATTCGTAATTCGTAATTAAGAGAGTACAGAGCAAGCAGTGATTACAACTACGAATTACGTTAGCGAGTCCGCAAGCGTCATTATCAATTACGAATTAATATGACTTTTACACCCATTAGAGCTTCTTTTAGAGCAGATTTTGGATTTACAAAAGTAGATTGATGTGCTCGGAGTGTTGATGAGATACCGAAGCAGGCTCTTTTAACAAGAAATGATTTAATACCATAATTTCAAACATATAGCTTGATGGTTACTACTGCTTCATCTATTTTCCTACTGGAAGACCACTTCGCACAAATGAAAAACTCCACCCACAAGGGGATGGAGTTTTTGGGCATGGGGAATCGGGCATGGGGCATGGGGAAGAACATACCAATGACGCCACTTGCTTCACTTGGGGAGACCTCATCGCCCTTGGCGTCTCCCCTTGGGAGAAGACCGCAGTGGCTCCCCAATGCCCACTTGGCCATCCGTTTCGATCAAGGATAAAAATGATAGGGGCTGACTCATATTAGCAGCAAAGCCCAGAATTCCTGGATCTCGATGTTCGTAAAGTAACTGGCCTTTGGTATCAAACAGAAAAGTTCCACCACGCTGAGTTAAGTAGGCAGAATTAGGTACATAAGTATGCCAATTGCTGAGAACTTCCACCATATTCCGTAGCCGTAGAGTAGCTAATTCAAAGGGACGTTGAAACCCACTTCCGCCAGCTAATTGGAAAAATGAGCCTTGAAAAGCAGGTAGAGGAGTACCTTGAATAATTTCATCATCTTCAATGAGTTGAGGGGCTTGACGATCTCCCCTGTATCCCCGAAAAACTTCTCTTAGGGTTCCAGGACTTCCAAACCCTGCACACATTAACACTAGATTTAGCCAAGCTTTCTGAGCAGGGGAAAGTCCAGCCAGAGGAAGATTGAGACCTGAATAGAGTTTGAGTTGGTGATGTAGTTCTCCATTAGGTTCAACAAATAAATTTTCCGGTGGAAATCCTGTATATTCACAGAATCTGGTTCCAGAGGCGCGATTACCAATTCCGACTGCACGAATAGCGAGTTTTTCAGCTGACAATTTTTTAGCTTCGCGCTGTAACCACCACGCATATTCAAGACTATCAAAATCCCCAAGTTGTGGCCAGACTAAAATAAGGATATATGAGGCAGTCTCGCAATTTTCTAGTAGGGGTCGGGTCATGCCATCACTAACACGCTGAAGTCCGGTCTGATTAAGGATAGTGTAAGGATTCATTACAAATGATTACTCGGATATTTGGGGTATCAGTGACACAGGATGTACTAAAGCATTAATACCAATTCGCAATTCGCAATGACGCTCTCTACGAGACGCTACGCGAACGCGGACTCGCTAACGCTGCGCTAACGCAATTCGCAATTGATAAATTTAGATACAGCAAGGCAATCCCTGCTTACATCTGTTGCCTTATTTTAGAGAATTAGTACAGTATGCCATCATCTCAGTTTTGTAAATATTTTGTTATACTAGTTAACAGAAGTTCATATTTAGGTTAACACCGCTAAGTAAGGGAATACCCAGTAGGTCGCTTGATGAGTGTATTACTGCTAACGGCAGCTAGATATGAACGCTTCTTCTCAAGATTGCCAACATTGACCCTTTAGTTTTCGCCTAGTTGGGCGATTGACACTGCGATGAATCAACCCATGACATTATCTTTAGAACAAGAATTTAACCTTAGAGTTTTTGCTGACCAAGTGCAGCAGATGTCTCGTGAACAAGCTCAAGAGTTTTTGCTTATGCTTTATAAGCAGATGATGATTCGGGAAACGACTTACCAAGAATTGCTCAAACATCAGTTGGAACTTGATTCAGACTCAATTTTGGGCTAAAGCATACAAGCAAATAAATGTTCTGAATTTAGCAGCGACAAAGAAATATTGATAGAAACGGTGTGTCGCTGCAAACTTGTAAAAGTATTGGAATATACCAGTAAATGAGTAGCGATCGCTGAACGAAGTTGCCGTAGGCATCGCTAATCATTCGAGTTAATCAATTCCCCATTGCCCAAATTTAAGGGACTTCAAGCACCCAAAAATTTGAATCTAAGTTAAATTTAATACAACTTGTGGGAGAGAGGAGCAGCCATTCGTTGCTTCTCTCTCCCATATTTTTACAGCGTTTTTTAGGTAAATGAGGTACACGGCTAGGGGCGAACGGCCGTTCGCCCTTACAATAGCCTGTACCTCATAAACTCCGAATCTGCTGTAATTATTATTCTATTTATTGCTGATTTTATTTTTTGAAAGTCGCTTCGTACTCCAATTGAACTGATGTCTGCGTAACAGTGACTTTAGGCGTTTCACCACTCAATGAATTATGTGTAACTGAACATGACTATAAATGAATAGACGATACACTTACGCGTTGAGATGACAAACTCATACTGATAAAACTCTTAGTTAAATACTTTTTAATTAGCCGACCAAGAATCTTAATTCCATGTTCAATATCCTCTGGTGTTTGGCAAAAGTTCAAGCGCATCGCCGGATACCCTTGTCCTAGAAAAAATGCAGCACCACTAGCAACCAGGACATTGTAAGATAAGGCTTCAGAGCAAATTGCTTGAATAGGTAAATAGTGTGGCAGATGAGTCCACAAAAATAAACCACCTTTCGGAATTGTCCAGGTGATAGCTTCAGGAAAGTAGCTTTCCAGAGCTTGCAACATCACATTCCGACTTTGCAAGTTATTAATACGTAAACGATTCAAGTGACGGCGGTAATGTCCCGATGCTAAAAATTCACTCACAATTACCTGAGATACTGTAGAAACATGCAAGTCATTGAGTAATTTATGCTTTACCAGAGATTGATGATGCTCACCTGTTACCACCATGTAACCAACTCGTAGTCCAGGCATTAAAGTTTTTGAGAATGTACTGATGTAAGTGACCAAATCATGACGATCGAGTGCCTTGATGGGAGGAGGAACAGGTTGAAATTTCAACTCTTCGTAGGCATTATCTTCCAAAATAAAACACTCGTATTTTTGTGCCAATTTTAATAAATCTTGCCGATGAGTTTGGGAAGTTGTAATACCTGTTGGATTATGTAAAGTACTGATGGTGTAAATTAATTTTGGTCGATGACTTTTGAGATACTGCTCCAATAATTCTAGATTCATTCCCTCTGCCGTCATGGGAATTCCTATGACTTTGGCCTGTAAATTTTCGAGAATTCCCAATGCTCCATGATAGGTTGGTGTTTCTACAATCACCCAGTCATCTTTTTGTAGGTAATATTGCATAGCTAAAGATAAAGCTTGCTGTGAGCCAGTGGTAATAATTATTTCTTCAGGGGAAACCTCTAATCCTTGTTGAACTAACATCTGAGCAATCAGTTGCCGCAGCATAAGTTGTCCTTGAGGAAAGTCTTCTCTAAAAAGGATATCTCCTGCATTAGCCAATGCTCGTTTAGCAACCCGTTGCAGGTTATCTGAAATGGAACTAGAAGGAAAACCTGAACTGAACTCAATAATATGTTGCTGCCGTCGAGCCTGAATTGAAGCTGTATATTGCTCAAAAAATGACCCTCCACCTTGTGAAATTATCACCTCTTGAGACGGGGCAAAGGTTGAACGCAAAGTTAGATTAGATAATACTGTGATTGTACGGTTGACAAAATAGCCTGAACCCTGACGAGCATGGATGAGACCATCAGCTTCTAAGAGACTGTAAGCCTCAATGACAGTCAACTTGTTAACTTGAATACTCGTAGACATCACCCGAATAGAAGGAAGTTTTTGTCCATCTGGTATTTTGCCAGATTGAATCAGACGACTGAGATAATTGCGAATCTGGAGATATATCGGGGTTGGTGAGTGCCGATCTAAAGGAATATTCACTGTGAAACCCTTCCTTCGGGATGATGTAGGGATTATAGGCAATATAAGGGATTTTTTTGTATTTGAACTGGTACAGTTGAGTGCAGTTTGACTAGAACAGTTGTAAATACTGTGACTGTACCAGTAAAAATTGGACAAATCTGTACCTTCTCATTGCTATTTTTCCAAGCGAATCTAGAAAGTATCTGATGCTTGATTGAGCCAAGGGGACTTTTTTATGAAAATAGTTGATAAATGGTTGCTACTAAAATCAAAACTTCAAGAATCTTGGTATAGCTTAATTACAGTAATGGCAAGCAGTTCTCAGTTGCAAGTTTGGCAAAATCACCTTGCCAATGGGGATTGTTCTTGGCACGCCTATGACCCGATGACAGGACGTTCTGCTTGTTTTGGCTCTGAAGCTGAAATGCGAATATGGATTGAAACTCAGTATTATACCAAGTAAGTCAGCATGATCCGAAATTCAAATATTTACCGGATTAATCCAGAAACACTAGGACTCGGTTGTGGCTTTTTGGGTGTGCTGGGATTTAGCCTTACCTTACCAGCAACTCGTGCTGCCGTTGCTGACTTCGATCCGACTTTTGTTGGACTGGGACGTGCAGTAGTTGCTGGTGTTCTGGCAATGATTGTTTTGTGGGTAACTCGTCAGCCTTTACCACTAAGCAAACACTGGGGGAGCTTACTAATTATTACAGCTGGAGTGGTTTTGGGGTTTCCATTACTATCAGCTTGGGCAATGCAGCAACTACCAGCGACAGATGGTGCAGTAATTATAGGGCTTGTTCCTTTGGCAACTGCCATTGCTGCCACACTCAAAGGTAGAGAGCGTCCTTCCCGAAAGTTTTGGTTCGCTAGTATTTTCGGTAGTACGACCGTTGTTTTATTTGCTTTTACCTCCAGCGCGGGACAAATTCAGGGAGCAGATTTGCTTTTGTTGGGCGCAGTGGGCGCAGCTGCTATTGGCTATGCAGAAGGAGGATGTTTAGCTCAGATTTTGGGAGGATGGCAAGTTATTTGTTGGGCTTTAGTTATAGCATTTCCGATTTTGCTTATACCTGTAATCTACACAGTGTTTCAGCACGGATTAGTTGCTTCATCAACTGCTTGGTTAGGTTTTAGTTATGTCAGTATTTTCAGTCAGTTCCTGGCTTTCTTTGCTTGGTATCACGGGATGAGTATCGGTGGTGTTGCAAGGGTCAGTCAGATACAGTTACTACAACCGTTTTTGACGATTATATTTTCTGGGCTATTACTAGGTGAACAAATTACGCCTTTGATGCTGGTAGTCTCTGGTATCGTGATTGCTAGCATCGCAGTGGGAAAACAGGCATTAATTGAACGCAAGATTTAACTAAGTTATCAAAACAGAATTCAGGGTCAGGAGTTCATATTATGTCCTGTTAAAGACTTATCGTTTAGAGGATGTCTGAAAACTTTTTAGTGTTGTATTCGAGACTTGTAGATCCCCCTAAATCCCCCTTAAAAAGGGGGACTTTTAGAAGTTTTCCCCCCTTTCCAAGGGCAGGGCTGTTTCATCCCACAAGGGATAATAGTTTGTCAATATCATTAGAGGTAAATCTCTGGGCTTGGGTAATGGAGGAATAACCATTTCGGCGCAAAATATTGAGTGCGATCGTTCGCATCACCGACAGATTTGCAGGGGCGTTACCCATACGTATGGTCAGACACAGTAATCATAAGTGATTAGCCGGACATGATATCAGAATACAAGATTAGACTTTTTGAGACTTAACGGGAAAAGTCATGCATAATTTAGGTTTAATTATATGTATAGTAAATAGACTTGTTTGAAAACTTTACAGAGTAAGAATATGGCTGAAATACTATGCCCTTTACACAAAAGTTTGAGAAACATCCTTACTAGTTATATTACCTTAAGCTTATTGTTATCAATGTCTACAGCAGCCTTAGCTGATAAGAACAACAATAATTCTGACGACCCTCCACCGCAGACTAGAGGAAGTTCAGGTGGTTCTAGAGGATGCGAGACTCAAACAGAAGCATCTTTAAGTAGTATTCCACATGTTATCTTACTTGCACCTACGCAAAGTTACGGTCAAACTTTAGCAAATAGTCCAACATTCGCCTGGTTTGTGAAAGATAATAACTCCTGGCAAATGGAGTTTCGCCTTTATGAGTATGACGAAACTAATAAACAATCTATATTGGTAAAAGAGATTAAAGATGAAAATTTTAAAAGTTCCTCTGGAATCATGGTTTTATCTTTGTCTAATCTAGAATTGTTAGTTGGTCAAAAATATCTTTGGCAAGTCGAATTGGTCTGCGATGCTAATCGTCCTTCAGCTAATCCGTTTGCGATCGCTGCGATGAAAGCAGTTTCAACTCCACCAGATTTGCAAAAGCAACTCTTGCAGAGCAATAATGTTTTAATCAAGGCAAATCTTTATAACAAAGCTGATTTGTGGTATAACACTTTAGAAATTGCTTTAAGTTCCAAAAATGAGCCTCCTCTTAGAGAATTAAAAGATTCTCTTCTAGAACAGGTAGCAACTGATACTAAAATAGAATTAAGAGAACAAACTAAACTAGTGCTGACAAATAGTAAAATACATCAATTGCAGCGCTAGGAGAAATGAGTCGTTGATGTAGAGATCAAAGCCAGTTACCAATGAGAATGAATGGTGCCCAATATCCGGGGTGACTTTCAAGTTGCTGCTGATGCGTTTGCAACCAAGCTATTTGAGCCGCCTGTAAGGCTTTGGCTTTACTCATTCCGCTATGCCAGTTTTGATAAAATTTCGCTATGAGTTGTGGCGTTGCTGCATCATCAACTTTCCAAAGAGTTGCTATGGCACTTTGAGATCCGGCTTGGATGGCGATACCAGCCAAACCCAGAGTTTCGCGATCGCTACCTACTGCTGTTTCACAAGCTGTTAATGTTAGTAACTCAATCGGTTTATTTTGAGGGTAAGTACGATTAATAAGTTGATAAAGGTCGTTTATTGTCAACTTTTCGTTGTAAATCTTATTTGGAAGTGATTTTTGGCGATTTATTGTAACTTTTTTCCCAGTTACCAAAAACGTTTCTCTATCATCAATACCAAATTTACCGTGAGTCGCTAGATGAATTATTGGATAAGTATTTTTTTCTAATTCTTCTTGCAAGCGCTCAGGAGTAAAATCTCGATCCAGTAAGCCCTTGCTTTTGGGTAAACTCGTTGTAATTGCTTTCAACTCAGATTGAACTTGTGTAAGCGGCTCAAAATTTTTTGAACCAGCATCTGTTTCGACGGTAGCTGGTTGTGTCAAGCCGAAAGCTAATACCTGTAATTCTCGTGGGTTCGACTGTTGAGGATTGGTTAAAGTCAATGCTGGAGCAAAGGCGATCGCATATTTTTCAATCAGGAATTGCTTACCGTCAAATAATACAGCTATGGGAATACTCCGAAGAATTCCGTCTTGAATAAACACTAAAGTTTCAATTTTCTCTTTTTCTAAATCGCTGAGAAAAGGACGAATAAACCAGTTATATACTTGTTGCGCTCTGGCTTTATAAGTGTTTTCCAAGTCAGAGCGCTTTTCTAGTTTAGTCCGTAGATCGTTGATCACATCTCTAACTTCTTGACTTTTAACAGGCACCCAAAAAACTTTTGACTTAAATTTTTGCTCTCCATCAGATAAGGTAAGAATGATTGCAAGGCGCTCTTTCAAAATAATCGAACTCAATACAGCAGTGTTTTTTCCTACTAGTGGCACTGGTTTCTGAATAAGTGCTAAATCGCAATTATTCCCTAAATAGTTTTGTAGTTCTGCTAACCTTAACTCATCGATTATTGGAAGTACCGACTCTAAATTTTGTTGAATATCTGATTTTTGGACAAGATCATTAGTTTGCTCTAGGCGTAACTCTAGCAACTCGCGGTAAACTGGTTCTACTTTGTCTCGAAAGTCAAACTGTAAATCTCGCTGTTGCAGGATTAGGTCACTACGGATACTTTTGAGACTGTCAATAGATTTTTCATAAAAATTAATCGCTTCTTGCACTCGACCTGTGGCTCTAAATAAGCGTCCTGCCTGCCATGCCCACATGTAAAGGTTCTCGTCAGCGACAGCGCCAATCAGGGCTTGTTGAGTTAAATTTATCGCTTGTTGATAATCTTGGCGACATTCGTAAATGTGTCCTAATCGACCTTTGGCAAAGGATTCTCCTTCCTGATATTGGATTTTTTGATTGATTGCTACAGCTTTGTTGAGTAGTTCAACAGACTTAGGTAACAATTCTGACTTCAAACATTGAGTTGCTGGGTCAGTAATCACAGACTGGTTCTTTTGGTTAACCAGTTGTAAAAGATTAGCAAGTTGAATCACTGCATAAGCTTTATCACGAGAGTCAGGCAATTGTTCCAACACGACTAGGGCTTGCTGTAGTGTATTGTTAACTATGGCTGGCTCGTAAGGATGTTGGCGATCGTAAAGCCTAATTAAACCGACTAGCGATCGCAGTTCGTTTACTTTGTCGTTCTGGCTTTGAGCTAGATGCAGGCTTTGCTCAAAGTATTGTACAGCTTGGTTATCATAACCAACAGTGTATTGCTGGAATTTTTCGGCAGCTTTTTTATCGCCTACTTCACTGGCAAATTCGGCATGACGCTGATTGCGCCCTGCAAGACTAACGTAGGTATTAGCTAAACCATTCAGGTTAGACACCACATAAGTTTGATTATTAATACCTTTGGCGATTTCATCGCTGCGTTCAAAATCTTGAATAGCTTGCTCATACTCGCCTTGGAGACGATGAGCATTTCCCAGACTACCCCAAGCGGCTACTTCACCTAGTTCATCTGACTGGTAGCGGGCAATTTCTATGGCACTATCTTGACTACAGGTTGCATTGCTTTGATTTTCACCGCACAAAATGGTAATTGCGCGTCGGTGCTGTCCCAAGCTACTGTAGAGTTGAGCTTGTTCTGTCAGCATCCGTCCTACCTCGATCGGCTCATTTGTCTGACGATAGTAGTCAATAACTTGCTTTAATTGAGCGATCGCTTCCGGTATTTGACCTATTTGTTGGTATGCTCTTGCTAAGTACGTCTGTATACTTATTACCTCAGCAGAATTACTCTTACGCTCTTGAGCCGAGGAGAGAGCTTTTTGCCAAGACTGAATTGCTCCTTGAATATCACCAGCTTGATATAGCTTAAGTCCCTGCTGTAGTGGCTCCATTAAAATTGGGGATTGGGCTGTTGCTATCTCTGCGATTCCCTTATGCCAAATTGTTAGGGAAGGATGTGTTAACCACAAGCATAAGGTTAGTGTTGTGAAGAAGAGAATTGCCCAAATGCGACGGACACGAGGTAGAAAACGTTGCATGATGGCATAAGAGATAGACTCTACCTGTGAATTTTACAGTAAAGACGTTGGATTGCAACGTCTAGCAGCAAGTTATTTGTGCAGAACGATACAATCGAATTGCAGAAATTGCATTTAGATAGCACGGCTATGCAAATACTAAACAACTTCCTGACTTTTCATGGGATCTGGAAAACCTCATACCAATTCAATTAATGATTGCAACACATCCTTCGGTAAAGACGCGATGAATCGCGTCTCTACAAATGATCTATTTGTCGCATTCTTTTTTCAAATTGGTATTACTTCTATTTCTCTCTTCTTTTAGGAGAGAGACTTTGAATTTTCCTCCTTACCGACACGGGAAAGAAGTTAGGTTTTCGAGGTTTTGATGTGACGAAAAATGCTTTTCAAACATCCTCTAAAAAGACTCCTAAATATTTGCCACCAAGTACTTGCTATTGGCCAAGTCAACTCGCAGACAGTGCCTTGTGGAGAGTGAGAAAATCGTCGAAACTTGCCTCTCAATTGTCGGGCTAAATCTTGAGCTTGGTTTGTTCCTTGCCCGCCACCTTGATACTTTTTAGATTTATTTGTAAATCCATTATCAATTATTTGTAGGCTATACTCCTTTGACGATCGCGTACAAATAACATCAAGCCTGGTAGCTCCTTGGGAATGTTTGCCAACATTACATAAAGCTTCTTGCAAAAAAAGGTACAACCCTCGCTTTTGATTTGCATTGAAGTTGTACTCTTCTAATGGTTCAAAATTGGGAGCAATAAAACTTTGGATTGTTGTAAATCCTTGAAAGTTTCTTCTTAAGGTAATGTCGTAGATATAATAAAGCATCTCCGCAATTGGAGTTTGCAAATCGATAACTTCACTTCCCTCTAAATAAAGACGATCGCTGCGACTAAGCATTTCTTGACTGAGATAATCAGGAATAGTCCGTAACTCTCGATTTAGTTGTTCAAGTTGCGATCGCAATTTTTCCGGCTCTATCTCTTCCTCACCAAGACTTCTCAATATCACAGCCAGGGATTGCAGAGGCCCATTATGGATTGCTTCAAAAGAGCGCTTAAGAGTTAAACTGCGCTGTTCGAGTAGCGCTCTTAAATCTCGATCAAAAAAAAATGTCGTCAGTCCTGCACTGGTAAAAGCTAACAAGGTTGGTACTAAAGGAATCCACCAACCCAGAATCAGTCCAACATAACAAATTCCGACGATTTCGATACTACTTATACCAAGACTCAACAATGTTTTTGCCGGAGATTGCAGGATTAAACCCAAAATGATGCCGACTAAACCCCAAGCTAAAATCCATAAATACTCCCAAATTTCTGACCATACTTTTAACAGTGGTCGTCTGTCTAAAACATGACTAATAATTTCACTTGTGGCATGAGCATGAACTTCTACACCATAAATCCATTGGTATTGATCGGAAGACTCGCCAACTCCTAAAGCTGTGGTGTAGAGTGTATTTTTAACTGCCGAGATGGTAAATCTATCTTTAACACTGGCGGCAGTCATGCCAATAATCACGATGCGATCGCGAATCCAATCAGGATCAATTTTATTATTAAGAATATCCCTTAGAGATATGGTGCGAAAAGGTTGGGGATGAGAGCGAAAGTTTAATAGCATTTGAAAGCCATTGGCATCAGTTCCCACATATCCGCCAGAATTGGGGAGAAACCGGACTAGCCGACTTGAACCAAACTTAATCGGGTCTTTAGAGCGACTCCCATGAGTAAACTCTATTCCTTGCTCGTGCAAATAAAATTGTGCTAAACGCAGAGATAAGGAGTATTTAAGTTCTCCGGTATAAGTTTTACTTGCGATTAAGCTACGTCGCAGCTTTCCATCTGGGTCTACTATTGTATCTGCAAAGCCGACTCGTTCAGGAGGTAACTCAGGTGGTGGTTTAACATTAAAAGATTGCTTGTGATTTAATGCTACTTCAACTCCGATGAGATTTGGATTTTCTTTCCAGATAGATGTAAGCTCTGCATCAGCCGAATTACTTTTATCTTTAAAAAGGTCGAGACCGATGACTCTGGGTTTGTAACTATTCAAAATGCTCAACATTTGGGCAATTTCTTTATCTGGTATGGGAAACTTGCTTACATAGTTGATATCGTCTTCATCAATACCCACAATTACCACCCGCGAATCGGCGGCTTCATTAGGTCGCAGCCGTAACAATTGATCGAAAGCAAGCCACTCTTGCGATTGCAATAATCCTGTTGAGCGAACAAGTATAATTAATCCTATAACTGAAAGTCCTGGCAGCACTACTTCTCGCCAAAGTTTCAGTTCTTGATGAACTTTTTTCCATAAATTGCTTTTAGTCGAAAGTGCGAATTTCATCAGTTGATTAATCCGATTTTTCTAGCTGCGATCTCAATTTGAATTCTCAATTCTTTGCCCGGTTCGTCATACACACCCAAAGAATCTTGCAGTCTAATCCAGTAGTTACGTACGGTGCGATCGCTCAACTTCATTTTTTGGGCGATCGCTTTATCTGTTAAACCTTCTTGATATTTCAGCGTTAGTACTTCGATCCATTTTCGATCAAATTCTGGGCGCGATCGCAGTTCTGAAGATAAATAAATAGAGCCGCGCAATGCCAAGTCAACCAACTTTAACATTTCACGGAGCGGCAAAGACTTATCCATAGCGGCAAAGCCACCTTCATAAGCATTAATTATCGGTTTTAGACGTACCAACGGTTTGACATTGGTACTCAGCACCACTAAATTAGGGGCGAGAGGGCTTGACATCAAAGTTTTGATCAATTGCATCCCAACTTCAATCTGAGCTTGACCTTGAGGCTTTTCTGGCAGACATAAATCCACAATTAGCAAGTCTGGGTGATGACGTTCAAATTGCTGATATGCAGTCTGAGCATCCTGAGCAGCGAAGACTTCTGCTTCTGGATATTTCTCTTTGAGTGCTGGAATTGTACCTTGAAGAATTGCTTCATGGTCGTCAATAACTAAAAATTTTTGCAAAGTTTGCTTTGGTTCTTGGCTCATAACTGGTTTACTTTTGAATAAAAATCAGCACCTAAATACAGCTTTGCGTAAAAGCGTAGCGTTTTTAATGCAAGGGGACGCATTGGCATTCAATACAGTTCAGTTAAGAATTTTTGGTACTGATTTTAGACTTTTGTATAGACGCGAAATTTCGCATCTCTACCAAGGTTTTTGGGCTTAACTGAACGGTATTGCATTAGCATTGTTACCCGATGCATTGGCATTGTTACCTGACGCATTGGCATTGTTACCCGACGCATTGGCATTGTTACCCGATGCATTGGCATTGTTACCCGACGCATTGGCATTGTTACCCGATGCATTGGCATTGTTACCCGATGCATTAGCATTGTTACCCAATGCATTGGCATTGTAGGGTATTGCTAAATTTAATTCACTACGAATTAATGAAATGCTGTACTAAGTTAAGGAATATAACAACTTGTTAAACTTGATGACGTACTATAAATACTGCTTATGAGGGGTCGAGAAATCTTGTGAAAGCTAAATTAAGGTATTATCAAAGCTGCGAATCGCTGCTATTTAGTTGTAGGGCGATAACTTTAACGGGATGCTGTGCGATCGCAACTTTTGTCACAATTAACCCTGTCAACGCTCAAATTGTTCCTGATAATACCCTTCCAGTAAACTCCAGCGTCACGCCAGGATGCACAACTTGCACCATTGAAGGGGGAACAGTTCGCGGTAGCAACCTATTCCATAGTTTCAGCAAGTTTTCAGTACCTACAGGTGGGGAAGCGTTTTTTAACAATGATGCTACGTCGATTCAGAATATTTTTACTCGCATTACAGGTAACTCGGTATCTGATATTGATGGGTTGATTCGGGCAAATGGCACTGCAAATTTATTTTTAATCAATCCAAATGGAATTGTTTTTAATTCCAATGCCTCCCTCAATATTGACGGTTCGTTTATTGCAAGTACAGCTAATAGTTTTAACTTTAGTGATGGTATTAAGTTCAGTACTGTAAATCCTCAAACTCCACCTTTGCTGACTATTAATGTACCCATTGGTTTGCAATTTGGGACGAATCCGGGAAAGATTCAGGTACTAGGTTCTAGTTTAGAAGTTAATCCTGGTCAGACCTTAGCACTTGTAGGCGGTAATGTGCAGCTTGATGGTGGGCAACTCCTAGCTGAAGGTGGAAATGTGAAGTTGGGAGGTATGGCAGACACTAGTACAGTTAATTTGAGTATTAATGGCTCAGACTTCGGTTTAAGTTTTCCTGATGGCGTTGAACGCTCTGATGTATCTCTGGGTAATGGTACTAATGTTAATGTACTCGCTGGTGGTGGGGGTAGTATTGCGATCAATGCCCGTTCCTTAGATATGACTGGAGAAAATACACAGCTACAGTCAGGGATAGCATCAAAGTTGGGTTCCGTTGGCTCACAGGCGGGAGATATTGAAATTAATGCAACACAGGCAATAAACTTGAATGGAAGTCGGATCTCAAATCGGGTGGAATTAGAAGCTGTAGGTAACAGTGGCGACATCAATATTACCACCGGATCGCTTTCATTACGAGATGGCGCTTCTCTTGTTACCTCAACTTTTGGAGAGGGAAATGCAGGCAATGTGACAGTGCGTGCCAAAAATGCTGTTGACCTTGCAGATAATGCTGGCATCCTCAGCACGGTAGATGCTGGGGGTGTAGGTAAAGGAGGTAATATTGACATCAATGCTGCAACACTATCACTAATTGATGGCGCTCAATTGGCAACTATTACTCGTCAAGCATCTGCTACCCAACCAGCAGGACAGGGGAATGCAGGCAATGTCAATGTTTTGGTAACAGGTGCTGTTGATATTGCTGGGGAGAAAAACAATTTCAATAGTGGTATTTTCAGTTTTGTAGCAAGGGGGACTGTTGGCAATGGCGGTAACATTTTGATAAATTCTGGTTCATTTTCATTACGAGATGGCGCTTTTCTTGAAGCCTCAACTTTTGGAAATGGAAATGCAGGCAATGTGATAGTGGGAGCAAAAAATGCTGTTGACCTCGCAAATGCTTACATCTTCAGCGCCGTGTCAGATGGAAGTGTAGGTCAAGGTGGCAATATCGATATCAATGCTGGGTCACTCTCTGTTACGAATGGTGGTCAGCTGGTTGCTACCAACTATGGTGATGGTGGAAAGGGGGGTGATGGTGGAAAAGGAAATGCAGGCAGGATAGATATCGTTGCCCGCGATACCGTTGTCTTTGATAAAGGACTTGGTAATAACCGTACTGGAGCATTCAGTAATATCTTGCCAAAGGGGGAAGGTAACGGTGCCAGCATCAATATTACCACTGGGTCACTTTATCTGAAAAATGGTGCTGTCTTAAATGTCGCAATCTATGGAAATGGAAATGCAGGCAATGTGAATATATTTGCCCGCGATACAGTTTCCTTCGATGGGGTAAGTGCCAATGGAACAAGTTCCACTGGGGTAGTCAGCGCAGTAGACATAAAAGCCGAGGGCAAGGGAGGCAACATCAACATCACGGCTGGGTCGCTTTTTGTGAGCAATGGCGCTCTACTCAGTGCTACTACCTCTGGAAAAGGAGATGCGGGCAATGTGAATATAGTTGCTCGAAATACAGTCTCCTTGGAAGGAGCCGGCAAGAATGGAATTCTCAGTGGAGCATACAATACTGTTTCATCAACAGGTTCAGGCAAGGGTGGCAATATTAATATCACGACCGGAATGCTGTCTTTGAAGGATGGCGCTTCCCTGAGTGTCAAAACCAGGGGACAAGGGGATGGGGGTAACATCACGTTGAGGGCTAATACATTAGAAGCCATTAGTGGTGGACAATTTACCACCACTAGCAATGGTAGTGGCAACGCAGGTAATATTACTCTTGATGTCACTGACAGCATCACCCTTTCTGGTAGCAACGCCAACTATTTTACTCAAATTGACGAATTTACTGCCCAATTTGGTTCAAATGAAGTTTTAAGTGTAAACCCTGCAAGTGGGCTGTTTGCCAATACGTCTGAAACTTCTACAGGTAGAGGTGGAAAATTAACAATTAATACCAAGCAGTTTTATATCCGAGATGGCGCACAAGTTACGGTAAGTAGTCAAGGGTCAGGGATTGCAGGTTCATTATTAGTTGAAGCTAACTCTATCTATCTTGACAACAAAGCAAAAATTAGTGCTGACACAAAAGGAGAACAGGGAAATATTAATTTGCTCGCGCGTGATTTTTTACTTCTACGCCGAGGTAGCAGCATCACTACCGATGCCAAAGGTAATGCCACTGGTGGCAATATTACCATTAATACCAACAGTTTAGTCGCTGTTCCTAAAGAAGATAGTGACATCAGCGCCAATGCTCTTGATAGCTTGGGTGGTCGAATAATTATCAATGCTTCTGGCATCTTTGGTACAGAGTTTCGTCTAGGAACCACGCCATTAAGTGACATTACAGCCAGTTCTGCTCGTGGTTCTGAATTTAATGGCGTAGTGCAACTCAACACGTTTGATGTTAACCCTAGTCAAGGCTTAACTGCTCTGCCCACAAATATCATCGATACTTCACAGTTGATTGCCAATAGTTGCATTGCCCGAAATAAACGACCAGAAGGGAAATTTTTCATTACAGGAAACGGAGGTTTGCCAGTGATGCCAGATGACCCCTCAATTGCACCCTATCAAACTTATCAGATTCCAACTGTCCAGAGTGCAAGTATCTCAACCCCACAAGAAAACCTTACTACTAGCAACAAACCTTACCATTCTGTTAAATCTGCACCACTGATTGAAGCTCAGGGATGGATGTATGGTTCTAATGGTGAGGTGATGCTCACTGCCTCTGCACCTACTATTGCTCCTGACAGTTCTTGGTTACAATTATCTACCTGTTCGGGTTCTTAATAATCCCTAATTATTTTCTGAAATTTACTTTCCAAAATTGGAAAACCAATTTCCTAAGTTGACGATGTGCGTCTAATCAAATTTATCTATTGTAAAAGAGTGTAGTGAAGGCGAACACCTAAAACGCCAGTGCTACACAGACTAAAATTACTAACCTTCCTTAATTAACTAAGGAGAAAAACAATGTCTAACATCAACAACCAAACTAAAGACCTCAATAGCATCGAATTGGTGCAAGACCTTGACCACGAAGCTTCTGCTACTATTAGTGGTGGTGGTTTAGACCTTTCGACCTTATATAATGGTAAAGGAGATCGGGTAGATGATCTGACAAAAGGATATAGCAGTTTAGGCTACTTCAACAATAAAGTATCTTGGTACGAGCTAACGGGCAAGAAAGATTGGTATGCCTACACTGAGAAGAATTACAAAGGTATAAGATACCGTCTAAAAGCAGGCAGCAAAGGTAACTTAACAGGTTACGCTAACAACAACTGGGAATCTGTAAGACCTGTATAACCCAATACGTTTGGTTAAGGATTTTTGGTATGTACAAAGGATTTGGGGCTTAACTGAACTGTATTGCTGTGTAATCAGTTCGGTTCTATTTCATACCCCAGACTAAATTTTTGGAAAACCTAAAATATAAAAGAATGCCCTCACCTTAACTTTTAGCTGAGTAACATTCTTTTATCGCAATTTATTTGTAGGGGCGAGACACGTTTCGCTCCTACTTTTTCATTTCAATAAAGTTTTAGTTATCTTCTGAAATTTACTTTCCAAAATTGGAAAACCAATTTCCTAACTTGACGATGTGCATCTAATCAAAATTCTTTATTGTAAAAGAGTGAAGTGAAGGCGAACACCTAAAACGCCAGTGCTGCACAGACTCAACTTACTAATCTATCTCAATTAACTAAGGAGAAAAAGAATGTCTCACATCAACAACCAAACCCAAGACCTCAACAGCATCGAATTGGTGCAAGACCTTGACCACGAAGCTGCTGCTACTGTTAGTGGTGGTGCTTTATACCTTTCCGACTACTATTATGGTAAAGGAGAGAAAAGAGAGTACACAGGTGATTCTTACAGTTTAGGCAGCTTTAACAGTAAAGCATCTTGGTATGAGAATACGGGTGACAAAGATTGGTATATCTACTCTAATGAGAATTACCAAGGTGAAGCATACGTTCTAAAAGCCCACACAAAAGGTAACTTCTACGGCTATAAGAACAACTACTGGAAGTCTGCAAAACCCAGAGATGAATACTACTATCAATCCCAATCTGGATACGGGTACTAGAATTCTGAAAAACTTAAAATACAAAAGAATGCTCTCACATAAGCTTTTAGCTGAGTAACATCCTTTTGTTGCAATTTGTAGGGGCGAGGTCGTAATGCTCCTACTTTTTCTTTTGCCTGATGATAGCACAAATGGTGAGGTGATTCTCACTAGCTCTGCACCTACTGTTGCTCCTCACACTTGTTGGTTAAAATTATCTATCTGTTCGGGTTCTTAAGAAGTTTTAGTTATCTTCTGAAATTTACTTTCCAAAATTGGAAAACCAATTTCCTAACTTGACGATGTGCATCTAATCAAAATTCTTTATTGTAAAAGAGTGAAGTGAAGGCGAACACCTAAAACGCCAGTGCTGCACAGACTCAACTTACTAATCTATCTCAATTAACTAAGGAGAAAAAGAATGTCTCACATCAACAACCAAACCCAAGACCTCAACAGCATCGAATTGGTGCAAGACCTTGACCACGAAGCTGCTGCTACTGTTAGTGGTGGTGCTTTATACCTTTCCGACTACTATTATGGTAAAGGAGAGAAAAGAGAGTACACAGGTGATTCTTACAGTTTAGGCAGCTTTAACAGTAAAGCATCTTGGTATGAGAATACGGGTGACAAAGATTGGTATATCTACTCTAATGAGAATTACCAAGGTGAAGCATACGTTCTAAAAGCCCACACAAAAGGTAACTTCTACGGCTATAAGAACAACTACTGGAAGTCTGCAAAACCCAGAGATGAATACTACTATCAATCCCAATCTGGATACGGGTACTAGAATTCTGAAAAACTTAAAATACAAAAGAATGCTCTCACATAAGCTTTTAGCTGAGTAACATCCTTTTGTTGCAATTTGTAGGGGCGAGGTCGTAATGCTCCTACTTTTTCTTTTGCCTGATGATAGCACAAATGGTGAGGTGATTCTCACTAGCTCTGCACCTACTGTTGCTCCTCACACTTGTTGGTTACAATTATCTATCTGTTGGGGTTCCTAAGAAGTTTTAGTTATCTTTGGAAATTGACTTTCCAAAATTGGAAAACAAATTTCCTAACTTGGCGATGTGCATCTAATCAAATTTATCTATTGTAAAAGAGTGCAGTGAAGGCGAACACCTAAAACACCAGCGCTGCACAGACCCAAGTTATACCAATGAACTAAAAAAGGAGAAAAACCATGTCGAATATCGACAATAACACTTTTATTTCTAACTATTCTGCTGTTGGTCAAAAACAACTGTTCACCGAATTAACTCTCGAAGAAGGAGCCGTTATTCAAGGTGGTACTCTTTTCTATCTCGGCAATAAAGCGGGTATTGGCGTCAACTACAATATTAACGGACAAAAGAAGTATTTGGCTCCTAATGCAGAAGTTAAATATTCCTTTTCTCGGTCACCAGTTGTTGTCTATGACAGCAAGATTGGACCTGGCTATGAACCAGTAGTCGTAAAGCTAGTTCAAGGAAGAAATAACTTTGATCGTAATGGCAATGATTTAATCTTAGGTACTGATATTGTACCTAATTTTAACGCTACACCAAAATCCTGAAAAACCTAAAACAGAAAAGAATGCTCTCACATAAGCTTTTAGCTAAGTAAGATTCTTTTCTCGCAGATTGTAGGGGCAAGATCCTTTTTGCTCCTACTTTCTAGAATCCTGAAAAACTTAAAACAGAAAAGAATGCCTTCACATAAGCTTTTAGCTGAGTAACATCCTCTTCTTGTAGTTCGTAGAAGCGAGGTCGTAATGCTCCTACTTTTTCTTTTGCCTGATGATAGCACAAATGCTGAGGTGATTCTCATTAGCTCTGCACCTACTGTTGCTTTTCACAGTTGTTGGTCACAATTATTTACTTGTTTGTCCTAATTTTGTTATCTATTCTAAAAGAGTGTAGTGAAAGCGAACACCTAAAACGCCACCGTCGCACAGACTCAATTCACTAACCTCTTTCAATTAACTAACTAGAAAAACAATGTCTCACATTAACAACCAAACCAAAGACCTCTACAGCATCGAATTCGTGCAAGACCTTGACGAGGAAGCCTCTGCTACTATTAGTGGTGGTCTCCTATTCCTTTTTGACAAACCTAATCCTCAAGGAGATCAGGCCGTTCTCGCAAGCTCAGCTCCCAATTTAGAAAGCTTTAATAATAAAGCATCTTCGTACCGGATAACGGGTAACAAAAATTGGTATGTCTACACTGGTAAGAATTACACAGGTACAAGATACTTTCTAAAAGCAGGCACAACAGGTAGGTTTACAGGTAACGCTAACAACAACATCGAGTCTGCAAGTTTTGCATATTAGCTCGGTTCTATTTCATACCACAGAGTAGAATCCTGAAAAACTTAAAAGAGAAAAGAATGTTCTCACCTGAGCTTTTAGGTGAGTAATATCCTTTTCTCTTAGTTTGTAGGGGCGAGGTCGTAATCATTGGTGTCAACTTAAGGTTAAAGCCAGTCTAGAAAAAGCTTTTAGCAGATTATCTCGTTATCTAGTTCCCAGTCTGAGACCATTGGTGACAACTTAAGATTCATGTAAGCTTGTCAACAGGTGGATAAAAGGAAAAAATGATGGGAAATCCAAGAGTCGCAAACCCAGACCACAAGCGGGATAGAAACATACCAGCGCCAGAAAACGAAGTGATAGCCGTGCGGATGGAGGAGCTATTAAAACCACTGGTCTCAGACTGGGAACGAGGCTAACGAGGCTAATTAGGACACTTCAGTTTCAAATCCGTGGATTTCGTGTAATGTTTGCCAGCCAGACTGCCACTGGGAGTTATCTTGTAATAATTTGGCATTTATCCAGAAACGGACTTTAGGATCGCAAGCAGCAACCATTTCGGCGTAAACCCACTTAGCCTGATTTTTCCGGTTAACAACTTGGAAGTGCCGCCAGCCATCGACTTTTTGCTGTGCTGTCCACTTAGAACCAACTAGGTAAGGAAATTTTTGTTTTTTAGTCATTTGTCATTTGTCATTGGTCATTGGTCATTGGTCATTTGTCATTTGTTATTTGTCATTGGGTATGGTTATTCCCGTTGTCCCCAGTCCGCAATTAAGATGTCACCAAATCACCATTACGGATAAACTTCTGGCAATGCAACTCACTATCTTGCTGGACACATAGCGCAAACCATCTGATATGACTCTAGCAGGTGTTGATATTGTTGGTAATTTTGCGCAAAAATGTTTAAGTTCGGATAGTTAGTACAGCGAAGCATCTCAGTAGATGGCTAAAAGCTTGAGAATCGCAAATGGAAAATCGGAACTAGGGGAAAATACCACTTTTACAAGACGTGAACACCGATCTAGGCGATCGCTATCCTGTTCTTACAATATCTATGTGAGAACAGAAATTTTCTTTACTTGGTGTTCTGGTGGTAGCCTGCGACAAGCTACTGCACCTTTACGTTACTGAAAAAGCCTATGCAACCTACTAATCCTAACCAATTTACAGAAAAAGCCTGGGAAGCGATCGCTCATACCCCGGATATTGTTAAACAATATCAACAACAGCAGATAGAAAGCGAACACCTGATGAAAGCGCTGCTAGAACAAGATGGTCTAGCAACTGGGATTCTCACTAAGGCGGGTGTTAACCTCCAAAAACTGCGCGATCGCACCGAACAATTTTTTCAACGTCAGCCGAAAGTATCTGGTACTAGCAGTTCTGTTTACTTGGGACGCAGCTTGGATACACTTCTAGATCGAGCAGACGGATATCGCCAAGAGTTTCAAGACGAATATATTTCAATTGAACACTTATTACTGGCTTACGCTAAAGATGACCGCTTTGGCAAAGCTTTATTCCAAGAGTTTGGTTTAGACGAAGGCAAACTCAAAAATATTATTAAACAAATTCGGGGGAGCCAAAAAGTGACCGACCAAAATCCAGAAGGCAAATACGAAGCACTGGAAAAATACGGGCGTGACCTTACAGAAGCTGCACGTAAAGGTCAACTCGATCCAGTGATTGGGCGAGATGATGAAATTCGTCGCACTGTCCAAATTCTCTCTCGCCGCACCAAAAATAACCCTGTGCTAATTGGTGAACCGGGTGTTGGTAAAACTGCGATCGCTGAAGGATTAGCACAACGCATTATCGCAGGTGATGTACCTCAATCCCTCAAAGACCGCAAGCTAATCGCTTTAGATATGGGTGCTTTGATTGCAGGGGCAAAATTCCGGGGTGAATTTGAAGAACGCCTGAAAGCAGTATTAAAAGAAGTTACTGAATCTGGCGGCAATATTGTTTTATTTATTGATGAAATTCACACTGTTGTCGGCGCTGGTGCAACCCAAGGCGCGATGGATGCGGGTAACTTGTTAAAACCAATGTTAGCGCGGGGCGAATTGCGCTGTATTGGGGCAACAACCCTAGATGAATACCGCAAATATATCGAAAAAGATGCCGCACTAGAAAGACGCTTCCAGCAAGTTTATGTCGATCAGCCTAGTGTAGAAGATAGTATTTCAATTTTGCGCGGGTTGAGAGAACGTTATGAAAACCACCACGGGGTGAAGATTTCTGATAGTGCTTTAGTTGCAGCAGCCGTATTGTCGAGTCGTTATATTAGCGATCGCTTCCTCCCTGATAAAGCAATTGACTTGGTAGATGAAGCCGCCGCGAGATTAAAAATGGAGATTACCTCCAAACCAGAAGAACTCGACGAAATTGATCGCAAGATTCTACAATTGGAAATGGAGAAGTTATCGCTGCAAAAGGAAAGCGATGCAGCTTCTCGCGAACGTCTAGGAAGACTGGAAAAAGAAATTGCCGATCTCAAAGAAGAACAAAAAACGCTGAATACTCAATGGCAGTCTGAAAAAGATATCATTGACAAAATTCAGTCTGTTAAAAAAGAGATTGAACGGGTCAATTTAGAGATTCAGCAAGCAGAACGCGATTACGACCTTAACCGCGCTGCGGAATTGAAATACGGGAATTTAACCAGTTTGCATCGTCAATTGGAAGCAGTAGAAGCTGAATTGACAAACACTCAAAGAAGTGGTAAGTCTCTACTACGGGAAGAAGTTACAGAAGCTGATATTGCTGAAATTATTTCTAAATGGACAGGAATTCCGATCAGCAAGTTGGTGGAATCAGAGAAAGAAAAACTGCTGCATTTAGAAGATGAACTGCACCGCCGGGTAGTTGGACAAGAAGAAGCAGTCACAGCAGTAGCGGATGCAATTCAGCGATCGCGGGCTGGATTAGCCGATCCCAATCGTCCCATCGCTAGCTTTATTTTCCTTGGGCCTACGGGTGTGGGTAAAACCGAGTTAGCGAAAGCGCTGGCGGGATATATGTTCGATAGCGAAGAAGCGCTAGTGCGAATCGATATGTCGGAATACATGGAGAAACACGCCGTCTCTCGCTTAATCGGTGCACCTCCGGGATATGTGGGTTATGAAGAAGGTGGACAACTTACAGAAGCGATTCGCCGCCGTCCTTACTCAGTGATTCTCTTCGACGAAATCGAGAAAGCACACCCCGATGTATTTAATATCTTCTTGCAAATTCTTGATGATGGTCGCGTCACTGATGCCCAAGGTCATAAGGTGGACTTCAAGAACGCTATTATCATCATGACCAGCAACATCGGTTCGCAGTACATTCTTGATATCGCCGGAGATAACGCCCACTACGACGAAATGCGCCGTCGAGTCATGGAAGCAATGCGAAATAGCTTCCGTCCAGAATTTTTAAACCGGATTGACGAAATCATCATCTTCCACGGTTTAGATAAGAAAGAATTGCGGCAAATTGTGCTATTACAAGTGCAAAGATTGCGGCAAAGACTGAGCGATCGCAAAATATCTCTCAAACTATCGGATGCTGCACTTGACTTTTTAGCAGAAGTAGGGTATGACCCAGTGTATGGGGCGCGTCCACTGAAGCGGGCGATTCAGCGAGAGTTAGAAACTCAAATTGCTAAATCCATCTTGCGCGGCGAATTCAACGACGGCAACACCATCTTTGTTGATGTGCAAAATGAAAGATTGTCGTTTAGCCGTTTACCAGTTGAAGTATTTACCGGATAATTACACCTCATAGAATCACACAAAAACCCGTTTTCTCACAGAGAGCTAGCCGTTTACCAGTTGAAGTATTTACCGGATAATTACACCTCATAGAATCACACAAAAACCCGTTTTCTCACAGAGAGCGGGTTTTTGAATTATCGAGAGGTAAAGTAAAAATCCAATCAGCAATGCCTGAATTATTAACAAAGTTTGGGGGTTTAAGTCCCCTGTCTCTATAGACAGCAGGTTTTATGTCGGGGTTAAATCCCCGTTACAAAACCTAATTGCGAATTGCGTTAGCGCAGCGTAAAGCCTTCGGCATAGCTTCGCTTAGAGCGAGTCCGCGAGCGTCATTGCGAATTGCGAATTGGTTTAATGAGTCTTACACATAACTTGTCGCATTTTACGCATATTTGCAGGCAACTCGAAATTCATCGCTTGTTGAATAAAAATAGATGGAATCGGAATTAGAGGTGTCGCTTGCACAGTATAAGCAAGTATTGTGCCATTACCACAATCTTGTAGTTCTAAATTGGCGTCAAAGTCCTCAAAAGTCCCATTTACCATGCGAAATTGGATTTGCTGCCCCAGCACTTCTACAACATTGAGGTAAATTTCCACTTGAGCCGTGAAAAAGAAGAAGGCTTTTTGTGCTGCTTGATACAAACGTTTCACTTCACCTTTATGTATTACCTCACTCTTGGTGATATCGGGAAAATATTGTACCCAGCGGGGATAATCAGTTAATTGCTGCCAAACGTGCGATCGCACCATCGGCAAATACATCCAGGCTGTCACCGCGCCACCCGACATCTTGTGCGATCGCGTTTCTACCAAAATTTCACCCTGTACCAGCAACTTTTGCTTGTCTTGACTCCAAGCCATATCTGAACCTGCAATAATTGAATTTGATATATAAGACGCAGACATAATGATTAAGTTACTCCTCAATTCATCCACCTAAATAGAGTTGAAACTACAAGCCATAAAACTTGATTTAGATCCAACCCATTATTAAATTAGTTCCAGTTTAATACTTATCTTTTCCAGAAAGGATGATTTTTCGCTAATCATTTCAGTTACTTTACTGTAAAAACTGTGTTTCTTATCACAATTAACATAATTAATACTCCAGTGAATTTTGTCAAAGTAATACTTGTAGTTCAAAAACTGCGTTGTTAACAGCTAGAATGGCACAAACACGATTTAACATCAAGTACCTTACCCTAAGTTTGGATAGTATCTCTCGATGTTTACGTGTTATTTCTGATGAAACTGCAACTTCATCGAAACTTCATATTTTAATTATTAATATCAAGTGTAATGTCTGTTGAGTTGAGAGGAAAATTAGGTGAGTCAATCTTCTTTAAATCGTAGATTAATCCAGATTTTTGGTATACTTCTCGGCATTAGCGTTGCCGTTTGGGTACTGAGAGGTGTTGGTATTCTCACTTTTATTCCAGGTGGAATTATTTGGCTACTGCTATTTGGAGCGATCGCGATCGGAATTATCAGTTACGCCCAAAGGAGATGGTGGCGTTTTTAGTCATTGGTCATTGGTCATTAGTCTAAGATACAAGAGTTTTTGGTACATACCTCGCCCCTCTTGGGCGAAAAAAACTTTCTTATATTTGATGATTTTCATGCCGTACTCTCGTTAAGAATTGTAGCGTGGCTATTTTCACTTACTACCAGAGGTATTTAATACTGAAGCAATGCCAACAATTTATTAGAGGAAACGAACATGGCAAAGTATAAATGTACTGTTTGCGGTTATGAATATGACCCAGAAGTAGGCGATCCAGATAGCGAGATAGCACCGGGAACAGCCTTTGAAGATATACCAGAAGATTGGTCATGTCCAACTTGCGGTGCGACAAAAGACGACTTTGAACCTGATGAAGAGTGAAAATAACAGCTAGCCTAGAAAGTAGGTGCTGTAAAAGAGACATTTTTGAAATTGTTACCGTTACAAATTGTAGTTATTGGGGGTGGGGCAGCAGGATTTTTTGGCGCGATCGCTTGTGCTAAAGCCAATCCTGCTGCCCAAGTTACTTTACTCGAAGCCAGTCGTCAACCCCTAGCAAAAGTGCTAATTTCTGGTGGCGGACGCTGCAACGTCACTCACGCTTGCTTTGAACCGGAAGAGTTAGTGCAAAATTACCCCAGAGGTGCAAAAGCTTTGCGGGGTGCTTTGACTCGGTTTGGGCCTCAAGATACAGTAGCTTGGTTTGCTGCTGGTGGAGTCTATCTCAAAACGGAAGCTGATGGCCGAATGTTTCCTGTCACCAATACTTCAGAAACTATTGTGGAATGTCTGATTAAAGCGGTGGCGACATCTGGGGTAAAACTTCGTATCGGTACGCATGTAACTTCGGTGAAACGAACCGCAGCAAACGGGGGGTTTGATATTCTTCTGAAGTCGGGAGAGACAATTAAATGCGATCGCCTACTTCTGGCGACCGGTAGCAGCCTTGCGGGTTATAAAATTGTCCGAGAGTTAGGTCATGAAATTGAACCGCCAGTACCCTCGTTATTTACCTTCAACATTGTCGAGCAAAAATTGCGGGAATTGGCTGGAGTTAGCGTTAACCCTGCTCAATTGCGGTTATCTCTGGGCGGAAAATCCCAATTGCAACAAACTGGGCCATTGCTAATTACCCACTGGGGTTTGAGTGGCCCGGCTGTTTTGAAGCTTTCTGCTTGGGGTGCGAGAGTTCTGCACGAAAGCCGCTACCAAGCCAGATTATTGATCAATTGGCTGCCTAATTTGCACCAAGAACAAGTGCGAGAAAAAGTTTTAGCAGTTAAAGATGAATGGGGAAAGAAAGCGATCGCATTGCATCGTGGCGTTGATCTACCCCATCGTCTTTGGCAATATATCATTGCCCGTGTAGGCATTACCACAGAAGACCGTTGGGCAGAAATATCTAGTAAAACCTTAAATCAACTGGTGCAAGAACTTACTCAAGGACAATACTTAATCAATGGCAAAGGAGCCTTCAAAGAAGAATTTGTTACCTGTGGCGGTGTCAACCTTAAACAAGTCAACTTCAAGACAATGGAAAGCCGATTAGTTCCTGGTCTTTACTTTGCCGGAGAAATCTTAGATATTGATGGCGTCACCGGTGGGTTTAACTTTCAAAGTGCTTGGACAACCGGGTATTTAGCAGGTGTGGCAATGGCGACTAGCCACGAATAATCTGCCGATCCAAAATTGATGGATTTGAAGTGAATTTAGGAACAGTCTGATTGTTTGATCGCTATGCGTTTACAAAATTATTGTATTGGAGCATAAAGAGGGAAAATTATCTTGCGATTGTAGATCAATTTGGAACACACCCAACAATGAAATTCAGCGAAATCCTCCGTCAATTTGGTGACGCGGCCACCAATCATAGCCTGACTAGCAATCCAGACCAAGACCCAGAAATTACAGGGGTAGCAGCCATTGATGAAGCTACCAACGGTACGATCGCTTACGTAGAAAGTGCAAAATTTAAATCTTTTATTGGCAATACTAATGCTAGTGCTTTAATTTTGCCCCAAGACGAAAAATTACAAGCGCTTGCACAAGAAAGGGGTATTGTCTGGCTAGCAACCCCAGATCCGCGATTATTGTTTGCCAAAGCGATCGCACTTTTTTATCAACCATATCGCCCTACCCCAGAAATTCATCCCACTGCTGTGATTCACTCCACCGCAAAAGTTGGTAGTGATGTTTATATTGGTCCCCATGCTGTGATTCAACAAGGGGTAGAAATTGGCAATGGTGCAATCATTCATCCCAATGTAGTGATTTATCCAGATGCCAAAATAGGCGATCGCACCACCTTACACGCCAACTGTACCATCCACGAACGCACCCGCATCGGTGCAGATTGCGTCATTCACAGTGGTGCTGTCATTGGTGCAGAAGGCTTTGGTTTTGTTCCTACCCGGACTGGTTGGTTCAAAATGGAACAATCAGGCTATACAGTCTTAGAAGATGGCGTGGAAGTTGGCTGCAACACTGGCATTGACCGTCCAGCAGTGGGAGAAACACGGGTAGGTCGCAATACAGTAATAGATAGCTTAGTGCAAATAGGTCATGGTTGCCAAATCGGTTCTGGTTGTGCGATCGCAGGTCAGGTTGGCATGGCAGGAGGGGTTAAACTGGGAAATCGCGTTATTTTAGCTGGACAAACAGGAATAGTCAATCAAGTGAAGATGGGAGATGGGTCGATGACATCTGCTCAAACTGGAATTCACAACGATGTTGCACCAGGAGAAATTGTCTGCGGAACTCCAGCCCTTCCGTACAAACTATATCTCAAGGTATGTGCTGTTTATGGTCGCCTGCCAGATATGTATCAATCGCTAAAACAATTGCAACGTCAATTCAAAAATAGCAATGATTAAGCTGAAAGTTATCTAAATTGCATAACCAAATTCAAAATAACTTTTGTGGGCGTAAATCTTGCACGTCCCATTTTAAAGCCTTCGGCATGGCTTCTCTACAAGACGCTTCGCGAACGACACTAATAAAATTGCGAATTTCTATCTCTTAAAATCAGGCAGTAACATTTCAAACGCCGTTTTCTCCTGAAGATACCTGTTCGTTACATACATTAATTACATAGTGTAAGAAGCGTACTGCTTCAACAGCCTGGCTCACTTTGCTGCAATAAGAGGAACCATGCCGAATTTCACGGAGGTTAATTGCTTCTCGAATAAGTTGATGCCACTTTGGTGGAAGATGCACCAATGCATATCGACCAGCCTCCGTTTTGGAGAGGATTTCATGCTCTCTCAACGCGTAAAACAGACGCAGAACGCCAAGCACAGCCCACTGAATACCACTATCTGTTAATAAATATGCTACTTTACTTGGCGCTCGTGTCCAACTCACCCAATAGCTGTTCAGATTTTCCTTCATCTTTCTTTGCAGCAGATTCCAATCGACTGTAAATGCAAGGTTTTCTGGTGGAAGTCCAATCAGACAAATGCCTCGATGTTTCAACACCCACCAAGTGACTTGGTTTATGTCATGATATCCAGCAGAGTGCAGAGCGCTGTCATGATAGTAGGGATAAGGAGCAATTTCTTGTTGCGATCGCCCTACATCTTCCCCTAGCAAATAACTTCCTTCTAGTTTCCACTGTGGATAGCTCAGTTCTAGTTTTTTATGGACTGCTTTTAGTTTTTTTACCTCGGATGTTGTAGCCCGTCGTATGAGAATAGTAATAAAATCAACGTCACTCAAGTATGGGTTAAAGGCATTAAGCGCAATAGATCCATGAATATAGCAGCCATCTATCAGACCCGGAAGTTCGATTTGTAATGACAACAAATAATCATTTAATACTGGACGAATACATTCTGGGATACGAGTATCCATACTCCACCTCGTACATTTTTGTTATTCCAACTGAATACAGTCAGGGGCAGGGCGGCTGCATCATGTCAACAAGGCTATTTCATTCTCTATAGAGTTGAGATTTATCTCATTAATCTTTACTTATTGCGAAAGTATTAAGCGCTCATTTTAGCTATTATTATCGTCCAAAGTCCAATCAATGAACCAGACAAGGGACTTAAGTAAGCCCCCTCTGCTCCATAAACTAAAATCCTAATTTTTCCAACACTGGCTTTGTGGAAACAATGTGGCGTTCTAAACCCAATTCTTTTGGATTAACCCCAAGTGCCAAAGCAATCAACTGGGGTAAATGCAACACTGGTAAACCTAGCTTTTGTTCAATCACCTTTTCTACCTCTGGCTGACGCGAATCTAAATTTAAGTGGCACAGAGGACAAGGCGTAACTATACAGTCAGCACCAGATGTTAAAGCGTCCTGAATATGCATCCCCGCCATCTTAAAAGATTGGGTAGTGGCATAACTAGCAAGCGGCCAACCACAACATTGTGTCCGCCCTCGGTAATAAATTGGTGTTGCACCCACCGCCCGAAACATATTTTCCATCGCTTCCGGTTGGAAGGGGTCATCATAGGGCATAGATTTTTGGGCGCGGAGGAGATAACAGCCATAAAAAGCCGCACATTTTAATCCAGTTAACTTATGGGTGACACGTTTGGTAATTTCTTCTAAACCGTAATCTGTTACTAAGGCGTAAAGAAGATGTTTAACGTCAGTACTGCCGCGATAAGGTGAACAGCCTTCTTTATGTAGCAAGCCATTAACCTGTTCAATGTAAACAGGGTTAGAAGTCTTGCATTCTTTCAAATGTTCGTTGACATGACCGATAACACCTTGACAAGTGCTGCAATGGGTAAGTAAGGGGAGATTTAATTCTTCTGCTAGGGCAATATTTCTGGCATTGACTGTATCTTCTAGCAGTTGCGAATCTTCTTTAAATGTGCCTGAGCCACAGCAAGCAGCTTTTTTAAGTTCAACTAGTTCAATGCCCAGTGCTTGGGTAAGCGCTTGAGTTGATTGGTAAAGTTCCCGACAGGCCCCTTGGGCAACACAACCGGGGAAGTAAGCGTATTTGAGTGTCTGAGGTAGCATAGAAGTATGTTTTGGGTTAGAGCGATCGCTCTAAACAATAACTGTTTTATCATTCCTTGTTAGCACCGAAGTTATGATGTTTGACGTTCAGCGACCCTTTAACCGTCTAGGTTCAAAGCCGCAGCATCTACATATTCGTATTGCTAGCAAGGTTGTAAATACTGATCGAGACATTGTAAAAAAAATTAGCAATAATTAGACAACCGAAGCATTTACACCGTATTCAGCGATCGCGTAGCACGCTCCACGGCTCAAGTATTAAGAGAAAACTTACCCCATTTATTTTAAAAATGGCAGAGGTTTTCTAACAGAAAAACCCTTGGAAGTATGCGGGCGATCGCGCTTGACGATAAGATGTATATGCTCAAAACAATGTCTCCTCTAAAGAGCAGATCGTAGCAAGTGGTTAAGGACTTTTATTTATGAGCCAAGCGGAACTTTTTGAAAAGGTCAAGAAAATCGTCATCGAACAATTGAGTGTTGATCCCCCAGATAAAGTCACACCACAAGCCAAGTTTATGGAAGACTTGGGAGCAGACTCCCTCGATACCGTTGAGTTGGTGATGGCTTTGGAAGAAGAATTTGATATCGAAATTCCCGACGAAGCTGCCGAGCAGATTACATCGGTTCAAGACGCAGTAGATTACATCAATAACAAAGTTGCCGCCTCAGCTTAACTGGGGATTGGAATTGGGGAGATTTTTCTCTAATATCTAGCCACTCTTCGCGTGACGCTGCTAATGTCACTAATGCTGACGTTAACGACAGTCACTTGAAGTCAGCAAATCCGATGCCAGTCGCTCGTAAAGGAAACCTTTAAGACCGCGCTGGCTCACCAGTACCTAGTCGCTAACCTCAAATTTTTTGCCTGCTGCTTCTTGAAAAGTGACGCTCCTGCGTCGCTAACGCTGCGCTAACAGATCGCCGGAAGCCGACGCTCCTACGCCAGTTGCTTCTCCCAAAGGGAGACGCTGCGCGTAGCTTGCTTCCCCGGAGGGGTACAAGTCGGGAAACCGCAAGGGCGCACTGGCTCGACTTTTCGTTTTTTCGCCATTTTTAATTGAATCATGACAGATCATACACGTAAACGCGTTGTTGTAACTGGTGTTGGCGCGATTACACCTATAGGTAACACAGCAACAGAATATTGGAATGGATTATTGAGTGGACGCAATGGCATTGACTACATCACATTATTTGATGCGTCTCGCCATGATTGCCGGATTGCTGGTGAGGTGAAAAACTTCGATCCGCATGATTACTTGGAGCGTAAAGAGGCCAAGCGCATGGATCGATTTTCCCAATTTGGGGTTGCGGCAGCAAAACAGGCTCTAGCTAACGCAAAGTTAGAGATCAATGACCTGAATGCAGAACAGGTAGGTGTAATGATCGGTTCTGGCGTTGGTGGGATTAAGGTATTAGAAGACCAGCAAACTATCTACCTCAACCGTGGCCCCGATCGCTGTAGTCCATTCATGATTCCGATGATGATCGCTAATATGGCCGCAGGATTAACGGCAATTCACACGGGTGCTAAAGGGCCAAACTCCTGTCCTGTAACAGCCTGTGCCGCTGGCTCTAACGCCATTGGAGATGCTTTTCGCTTAATTCAAGGGGGATATGCCCAGGCGATGATTTGCGGGGGAACGGAATCAGCTGTCACACCATTGTCAATCGCTGGGTTCGCCGCCTGCAAAGCGCTCTCTTTTAGCAATGATGACCCAAGTAAAGCTTGCCGTCCCTTTGACCACGATCGCAACGGATTTGTTTTGGGTGAAGGTTCAGGAATTTTAATTCTAGAAGAACTGCAACACGCCATCAGTCGCGGCGCTCACATTTATGCGGAAATGATCGGTTATGGCATGACCTGTGATGCCTACCACATCACCTCCCCTGTACCCGGTGGACTGGGAGCCGCTAGAGCGATCGAACTGGCTCTTAAAGATGCCAGTATAACTCCCGAACAAATTAGCTATATTAACGCCCACGGCACTAGTACCCCAGCTAATGATTCAACTGAAACCTCAGCAATCAAAAAAGCCTTGGGAGAACATGCCTATAAGGTAGCAATTAGCTCCACTAAATCGATGACAGGTCATTTATTGGGCGGTTCTGGAGGTATTGAAGCCGTGGCAACAGTACTAGCGATCGCTAATGACCAAATTCCACCGACAATTAATCTGGAAAATCCCGATCCAGAGTGTGACTTAGATTACGTGCCTAACTCTAGCCGCGCTCAAAAAGTCGAGGTGGCAATATCCAATTCCTTTGGGTTTGGCGGCCATAATGTCACACTGGCCTTTAAGAAATACGTTTAAAAGAAGGCAGATAATTTTGGATTTTGGATTTTGGATTTTGGATTGGGCCTACGGATAAATCCCTTTGCTCTGTACCATCAAGGAATCATTGGTCAGATTTAGTAGTTTTATCCTCCTCTGCCCAATGCCCAATGCCCAACGAAAGTATCAGAAATATCATTCCGATATAAAGTAAGCGTTCAGCATGACCCAATTATCAGCTTGATTTATCACCAGAAACTCAGGAGATCCCGCTTGTCCATCGACAAGTGGGAGTGGGATGATGAGGATACTGTGGGGAATCTAAAATAACCCCAGCAAGAGAAGCTACGAAGAGTGCTAACCCGTCGTTAAAAACAAGAGATTATGACTGTTGCAACCCAATCCGCCAAAGAACTTTCCCTCGAAGAACTTTGTATTAACTCGATCCGCTTCTTGGCTGTTGATGCCGTAGAAAAGGCAAAATCGGGACACCCAGGACTGCCGATGGGCGCGGCTCCGATGGCTTTTGTCCTCTGGGATCGCTTTTTGAAGTTTAATCCCAAGAATCCCAAATGGTTTAATCGCGATCGCTTTGTCTTGTCTGCCGGTCATGGCTCGATGTTGCAGTACGCCCTACTTTACTTGACGGGCTACGACAGTGTAAGCATTGAAGATATCAAGCAATTCCGGCAATGGGAGTCTAAAACCCCCGGACACCCCGAAAACTTCATGACCCCAGGTGTGGAAGTCACCACAGGCCCCTTGGGTCAAGGAATTGCCAATGGAGTCGGGTTAGCGATCGCCGAAGCCCACCTTGCCGCTAAATTTAACAAACCCGATACCAAGATTGTTGACCATTACACCTACGTAATTTTAGGTGACGGTTGCAACATGGAAGGAATTTCTGGTGAAGCTTGTTCTTACGCAGGACACTTGGGATTAAGCAAACTCATCGCTCTGTACGACGACAACCACATTTCCATCGACGGTTCCACAGATATAGCATTCACCGAAGATGTTTCCAAGCGCTTTGAAGCTTACGGTTGGCACGTCCAACACGTTGAGGACGGCAACACAGACCTAGAAGCGATCGCCAAGGCAATTGAAGCAGCCAAAGCTGTCACCGATAAGCCTTCTTTCATCAAAGTAACAACCACCATTGGTTATGGTTCCCCCAATAAAGCAAACACTGCTGGTGTTCACGGTGCTGCCCTTGGTGGAGACGAAATAGCATTGACTCGAAAAAATTTGGGTTGGGAATATGAGCCTTTCGTAGTTCCAGAAAACGCCCTCAACCACACACGCAAAGCAGTAGAACGTGGCGCAGGTTACGAAAGCGACTGGAACAAAACCTTTGCTGACTACAAAGCTAAGTATGCTCAAGAAGCGGCTGAATTTGAACGTTACCTAAGCGGCAAACTACCGGATGGTTGGGACAAGGTACTACCCACTTACACCCCTGAAGACAAAGGACTGCCCACCCGCAAACACTCAGAAACTTGCCTCAACAAACTGGCGACAGTTTTACCTGAATTGATTGGTGGTTCGGCTGACTTAACCCACTCCAACTTGACTGAAATCAAAGGCAAGAGCGACTTCCAAAAAGGGCACTACGAAAATCCCAACATCCACTTTGGGGTACGGGAACATGGTATGGGCGCAATCTGTAATGGGATAGCGCTGCACAGTTCGGGATTAATTCCCTACGGTGCTACCTTCTTAATCTTCACAGACTATATGCGTGCTGCTATCCGCTTATCCGCCCTTTCCCAAGCTGGCGCGATTTGGGTGATGACTCACGATTCCATTGGACAAGGTGAAGATGGCCCCACGCACCAACCCATTGAAACCCTGGCTTCCTTGCGAGCTATTCCTAATTTAACCGTGTTTCGTCCCGCAGACGGTAACGAAACCTCTGGTGCTTATAAAATAGCGATCGAGAAAGCGAAGCAAAACGCTCCGTCTCTGTTGGCATTCACCCGTCAAAACGTCCCCAACTTGGCAGGTACATCGGTTGAGGGTGTAGCGAAGGGTGGATATACCGTGGTAGATAGCGAAGGTACACCTGATATCATCCTGATTGGCACTGGTTCAGAACTGAGCCTCGCCGTCGGCGCAGCCGAAAAACTCAAGGCTGAAGGCAAGAAAGTCCGTGTTGTCTCCCTACCTTCATGGGAACTGTTTGAAGCACAGGATGCGGCTTATAAAGAGTCCGTTCTGCCGAAAGCTGTCACCAAGCGTTTGTCTGTAGAAGCTGGCAGCAGTTTCGGTTGGCATAAGTACATAGGTACTGAAGGCGATACTGTTAGTATTGATCGCTTTGGTGCTTCGGCTCCAGGCGGTGTTTGTTTAGAGAAGTTTGGCTTTAGTGTTGATAATGTATTAGCTAAGGCTAAACAATTGTTGGGTTAATAACAACAGAATATTCTCAAAGTTTTGTGGGGTGGGCTAAAGAGCCTACCCTTTTTTATGTAAAGTAAGATTAACTATAATTGGAGTAATAAATTACTAATTGGGAGGAAGTTATGCAGGAAGTTTCTGAGGAAAGAGACTTACTTCTAGCTCGGCTCACAAAAATTGTAGAACATTTAATGCAAAAGGATAGTAGCTATCAGTATTATCTAGATAAAGATAAAGCAATTCAAATGATATTTAAATATTATTCAGAGAAAGTTTCTATGGAGGAACTAAAAGCCATGTCTGATTTCAGATTAACAGGGTTTGTTGAGGGACATATGATGACTTTGTTATTGATCGAAGGGGAAGATGATATAGACCTTAAAGCAATGTCTTATGGTTAGATATGTTAAATTCCTAAGCAGAAAAATGATTTTCAGTTTATATAACTTAATATAATGATTAGCGAGAAACTGATCGCGTTATAATCTAAAACGCACTAGATTATATAGTACTATTGTACTATATAATAAAAAGTTACTATTTATACTGAGAGGCAGTATGAAAGCAGAGCTTCTCAAGAGATTTTTTAGGGCGATCGCTAGTTCAGATCAAGAGGCGATTGACAAGCTGACATATTTAGTGATTAAGGAAGAACGCACTAAGGGGCATACTCTTTTAGCTGACCAGTTAGAGAATATCACTAAAAAAAGCCAGAAAGAGAAGCCTACTAACATCAGCAAACCTGCTTCTTCAATACCAGAGAACTTACAGGCTTTAACTGAGTTACCAACCAGTAAACGATTTAATCTTCCCTTAGTAACTATCATACCAAGGGATCATTTGCGGCATCATATGGTGCTGCCTGAAAATATTGAGAAACGTTTTTGTCGAATTGAACGCGAGTATGCAGCAAGAGATAGGCTTGCTCATCATGGATTGCGTTACAGACAAAAAATTCTTCTGTATGGGCCTCCTGGCTGTGGAAAGACGCTAGGAGCAGAACGTTTAGCTTGGAATACAGGTTTACCACTCTTGAAAGTTCGGTTTGATGCAATGGCGTCGTCTTTTTTAGGGGAAACTGCAACCAATTTGAGACTTGTATTTGAAGATGCTTCAAAAAATCCATGTTTACTGTTTCTTGATGAATGTGACTCGATTGCTAAGTCACGAGAAGACTCTCAAGAAGTAGGAGAAATAAAGCGAGTAGTAAATACATTTCTTCAAATTTTGGACGAGTATCAACCGTCTTCTGGGCTTTTGGTAGCAGCAACGAATTTGAATAAATCTCTGGATACTGCTCTTTGGAGAAGATTTGATGATTTGATCGCAATACCCAAACCCGGAGAACAAGAGCTAGAATTTATACTAAAGGAAACACTATCTGCAATTGAAGTGGGAGCTATCAACTGGCCAAGGATTATTGAGCAGATGAAAGATTTTTCTGCGGCTCAAGCTGTGAGGGTTGCACAAGATGCAGCTAAAAGAGCAATCCTTGAGCGAGAGGAGCTTGTGATTCAAGAACACTTAGAAGAAGCGATCGCAGAAATAAAAGTTTCCTAGTAGTAATTTTTGGTGTCTGGATAAATAAATGGTTGAAAGTTCTCAGGGTTTTCCGCATATCGATCTCAGATTAACAGACAAGGGTACAGCAAAATCTCTAGGTGGCGGTGGTAATAAAAAACATACTCAGACACATATAAATTTGTCTAATCGGCAGGGACACGGAAGTAAAATCCAAGAATTAGTATCTTCTCTCGTTTACGATTGGAAAATAACTCAACAGCAACAGGAAGAAGATAAAAAACTCATACTTCCTGATTCCATACCTTTAATACTACAGATTGACCCGGAAACTTTCGATTTAGATGATCTAAGAACTTCCAAGATAGAAATAATATCTGAGTTAGAAGATGGATATATTATCGGTGCGTCTGCGGATACCAATCTAACTGCACTTCAAAATAAAATAGAAAAATTTTTTAATGAGCAAAAAGGTGGTGGTGTAATTGCAAAAATATTGAATATTATTGACAAAAACCAACGCCCCGAATTTATTTTGTCTTCAGAGTTATTACAGGAGTGGAATCAAATAAAAGATGAACAAGTTTATGTTGTTGAGGTAGGTATATCTTGTTTAGGAACTAAAACAAAATTAAGTGATTATCCAGAACAGAAGAATTATAAAAAACCTGAAAAGTATGCGGAAGCAATCAATAATTGGATTAATAATCGTGATGTGACATATGATGAATGGGATGATTTGGCATCACAGAGACAACAAGACTTAATGAATTTTATTAGCAATACTAAATATAAATATAATGGGAAGCTTTTAAGTAGCTTTATTGAAGATAATCCTCCTCAATTTTGTGAAGCACCAGACAGTTTTTCCTGCCTAATTCAAATATCTGGTCTATGCTTAAAAGATTTGGTATTTAATTTTTCTTATGTCTTTGAAGTAACTGAAAAAGATAACATTGCTGAACCATTTTTTCCTAATGGTGAAATATCTAATATTAGTAATATATCTTTAGTTTTACAAACACCAAAAACAAATGCACCCAACGTCTGTGTAATTGATAGCGGTATTCAAGAGCAGCATCCTCTTTTAAAAAATGCCATTGATTCAGATAACTCAAAATCTTGGATTCCTTTAGAATTAAACTTAACTGCTGATCTGGTGAGTAATGGTGGTCATGGAACCAGAGTTGCTGGAGCAGTGCTTTATCCAATAAATGTGCCTCGGAGTGGAACCCATCAAGCAATTTGTTGGCTTCAAAATGCAAGAGTACTGGATAGTAATTGTAGATTATCCGATAAATTATATCCGCCTATACTCTTAGAAAACATTGTAGAGTTCTACCATAGTCAAACAGGAACAAGAATTTTTAACCACTCTATTAATGGAGATGTTCCTTGTAGAACCAGGTATATGAGTGCTTGGGCAGCAGCTATTGATAAATTAACATATGAAAAAGATATTCTTTTCATAGTATCTGCTGGCAATATTCCTGTAGAAAGTCACCGATTTTCAACAAGACTATCTGTTAAATCTCATATTTTAGCAGGTAGACCTTACCCAGATTATCTTTCTGAAAACTCTTGTAGAATTGCTAATCCAGCACAAAGCCTCCAAGCATTAACTGTTGGCTCAATTACCCGTAATTCCTTCTGTGACTTATCTTGGTCTTCATTAGGAGAAAAAGACCAACCATCAGCATTTTCTTGCTCTGGACTGGGTATATGGGACACGATTAAACCAGAGGTGGTTGAGTATGGTGGTGATCTTGTGAAAGATGAAGGTCAGCCACCAAACATTACTTGTATCGCAGGTACAGGCCCTGAGTTAGTAAGGTCAACTTTAGGTACTGGTTCTACTCCTATAGTTGCCTCTGACACTTTTGGAACTTCATTCGCAACACCAAAAGTAAGCCATATTGCGGCTTGTCTGGCTGCTGAGTTTCCTGAAGAAAAATGCTTATTATATCGGGCATTAATTGTTCAATCAGCCCGATGGCCGGAATGGGCCCTAGCAAAGAGTGATGAAGAAAAGAAGAATGTTATTCGTCAAATTGGGTATGGGATTCCAAACCTTGAGCGTGCCTTGAGTAATACTCCAAATCGTAGTACATTAATTACACGAGGAGAACAGCTAATTAAAGCTGGAGATGCTCATATATATCAAGTCAAACTACCGAATAGTCTGAGATCGCCTGGAGAAGAGTTTGATATTCTTATAGAAATTACTTTGTCATATAAAGCTGAACCGCGTCGAACTCGACGTAATAGAAGAAAGTATCTTTCAACTTGGCTTGACTGGGAGTGTAGTAAACAAGGAGAAGATCCAAAACATTTTCTTGGCAGGGTTTTAGCTAATTACAATGTGCCAAAAGATGCTGATAAGGGGGATGAACTCTTTACATGGACTCTTGGTAAAGAGAAGCATTATAAAACAATCAAGAATGTATCAAGAAGTATAGGAACAATTCAGAAGGATTGGGCTTTAGTGAAATCTTATAACCTTCGAGAAGCATTCTGTATTGCAGTAGTAGGACACGAAGGTTGGAATAATGATCCATACGCTGAAGTTCCATATTCTCTAGTTGTTAGCTTTGAAGCCACACAAACAAATATCCCGATTTATACCCCAGTTGTCGAAGCTCAAGTTGAAACAGAAATTCAATCACTGATAGAAGTTCAATCTATTGTAGGTAGCTGAGGCGATCGCACCCCCGCTATTAAACATCTTTAGAAATTAAATATGGATTATCCAAAACCCTGGTAGAGATGTAGCAGTACTACGTCTCTTTTTCATCAGATGCCTATTAAGATTTGTATTTATCCCGTTAAAAGTGAAGGTTCCTATAGGGGTAATATTATTTACTAACTTGTTTTAGTTAAACTTAAATTCTCTGTGATATATTTATGTAATCAAGAATACCCATAATGTAGATATTAAAACTTAGTATTATGTCTAGTCAAGAACAGAATTCCAACAAAGCATTGAAGCAAACGCAGGCTAGCCCAACAAAGAAGAAGGTACAACCTCCCCCAGACATCAAAAAACCAAAGAAAACTGAATAAAAAGCATTAAAGTTACTTGCAGAGACTTAAATTTAATTAAGTCTCTGCAATTCTCATCAAAAATAAATCAGGGAAGAATTCAGCACCCAGGAATCAGAATTCAGAACTTAGAAGAAATGAAACACACTTGCTATATTGATTCATCAAATGTTCTCTTGATTCTTTAACTATTCTGACTCCTGAATTCTGACTTCTGAATTCTTCCGAAATCAATTTATTTATTTTTTGCTTGAGTCTTTGCCTGTTCTAAAGCTATTTCTTTGATTGCCTGATATGAATTAACATTTGAAGTACCTTCAATAGCTTTAACAGCCAAATCCTGAACTTGTTTGAGAGCGGACTCAAGTTGTTTAGAAAGATTTTGAATTCGTGTCTCTTGATTAGTAATAGTTTGTTCTAGAGATTGCAGTCTTTGTTCATAGAAACGCTTTTGCCCTTCCACTTCCTTAGAATATAAATCTGATTTTACTTTAGCTTGGTAGTGGGCGATGCCTTTGCCTTCTTCTGTAGCTTTTTTGATGGCTGCTTCTTTATCTTTTGGAAAAGCCTCTACCTTGGTTTTTAACTCTTCAAATTGTTTCTCTCTCTCAGAAATTGCTTTCTCCCGTTCAGCCCACTGTTTTTCTGTTTCTTGGAGTAATTCTTCCAGTTGCTTATATCGCACTTTCTGCTCTTGTTCGTATTCGTCATTTTGCAGTTGTCGCTGGAGTTCTAAATTATACTTATACTCTGCTGCATCGCGTTGCCGAGTTTTATTCAAGTTTTCATTCCGTTCTTTTATCGTCCGTTGCTGTTCCTCTTGTTCTTTTCCCCAAGTATTTCTTTGCTCTAGTATTTCTTGGAATAATACTTCAGAACGTCGGCTATATTCTTCCTGATAAGCTTTAGTATTATCTTCATAGGCTTGGATGAGAGTATCCAAGATATCATCAGAAATTTCTAAATTGTGCAACTGTGTTAATTGTTGGATTTCTTCTTCTAAAGTTCGCCTTATTTCTTCCAACTTAGAGGATTTTGTGGTTAGCTGTTCCGATAATTCATTAGCAGCACTGCCAAAACCTAATTGAATCTTTGCCAAGCTTTCAATTGTATTGTTCATCTTTTGTTGGACACTAGAAAGCTGATTCATAGCTGTTTTTTGTTCTAATTTAGGCTGTTCTTTAGTTCCAGACTGGTTTTCCTGGCCAACTTTATCGAGTTCTGATTTCAGTGCTGCTTTTTCTTTTGCCAACTCCTCATACGCCTGAAGAATTTCTACTTTAGTATTCTTATCAGTCGGTTTTTTTCCCACCACAACAAACCTCTTTTTCAGGAATTCAAAATGATTAAGATGCTACGAACTCACAATTATTTGGGGTTAGAACTACCAAAAGCCCTCATAGCTAAGTCTTGTGCTTGTTTTAATGCAGTTTGCAATTGAGCAGAAATGCCTTCTATTTGCTCAGACTGTTTCTTAATTGTTTCTTCCAGAGATTGAATTCTTTGTTCATAACTCTGTTTATTCGATTCCCATTCTTTTTCAAATAAATCAGCCTCAATTTTAGCTTTTTGGCTTGTTTCTTTAATTGCTTCTTCTCTAGCTTTCTTAACGGCTTCTTCAAGTTCGTTAGGAAATGTAGTTACTTTTTGTTGATAATCTGCAAAGAGTGGTTGGCGTTCAGCGAAGATTTTTTCTCGTTCTACCCAATCTTTCTCTTTATTTTGAGAATTTTCTTGTATTTCCCTTTGTTGTTGGCGCTTTATCCCTTCGTAGCTGTCTGTATTTAGTTTACGAGTAGTTTCTAACTTATACTGAAATTCTTCTTGTTCTTGCTGGCGATCTTTGGCTAATAAATCGTTATATGCTTGAAGTTTTTCTTCATACTCTGCTTGCTCTTTTTGCCATTCTTTCCGCCTGATTGTAATTTCTTTCTCTAGTGTTTCCCTTTTGCTAATAGTATCTTGTTCGAGAATTTTTAATTTTTCTTGGTGTTCTTGACTTAAAATGTCTAGAGTATCCGCTACAACTCTAATTTGTTGCAGTTCTTGTAGACGTTGAGTTTCAATTTCTATAGCTCGGTTCAATTCATCTAACTTGGAATTTTCCTGAGCTAGTTTTTCAGATAATCCGTTGAGAATACTGCCAAACTCCAATTGTAAATCAGCTAAACCTTTGACAATACTATCAACTGTATATGCAGAAGCTGTTTGCAGAATTTCTTGACTTTTTGCCTTTTCTGCTTCCTCTTGTTTGGTTGCTATTTTAAATTCCAGCTTTTTCCTTTGGATCAGAATTTGTTGAAATGCTTGCATTAGTTGTTGTTTGCTGTCCTTGACTCCAACTGTAGTCATCTTCCAACTCCCTTCAATAGGCAATGAATTATTGGGTAGCAAGCCATACCAATGACTACCCTATGCAGACATCAGAGTAGCCTTTTAATCAACATTTTTAACGCCGTGGAAATACTGAAATGATCCACATCTGACACTTAGTGGGTACGAATTTTCCACATATATGTCCTTCTGTTTTTCAGGTATAGTTTTCCCTTTGAGGCTTAGTAGTATTTTTGTACTAAGATAAATATACTTAACCTAGTCTCCTCTGTCAAGATAATCTTCATGCAATAATGTCTTTGGATCTTGTAGAGACAGAATCAGAAATTCAAAGTCTTTAATTAAAAAACTGTTAGAAGCTTGCAGCCACAGTTATTTATGATTTAGGAGACTGCTGTGGTATATGTTACTTTTTGTAAAGAAAATCTAAAAGAATTAACCCTAGTCGAAGTGCGGTTGCAGTAAGGGGAGATAATAGACTTAATCATCCTAATTGATACAAGCACAGTCCTAGACTTTTGTGATATCAATGTATACCAGTGAATCGACCAAATACTCTACCAGAACGGGCATTGGACAAACCAGCCGTATTCTAGTAGTAGAAGATGAAGAATTAATCCAGGAAATGCTAGCTGTAGCTTTGGAAGAAGAAGGTTACGGGGTGATAACAGCCCCCGATGGGCGGTCTGCTATGGAGTATCTCAAAAGTTTTGAAACCAATTCTGGGGAACCCCCCTTTGATCTGGTCATTCTTGATTTGATGCTGCCGCAAATCAATGGGTTAGATATTTGCCGTTTGCTGCGTCATCAAGGAAACCCAGTACCAATTTTAATGCTCAGTGCTAAAGGTAGTGAAACTGACCGCGTTCTGGGGTTAGAGGTGGGTGCAGATGACTACCTGACCAAACCCTTTAGTATGCGCGAGTTAGTGGCTCGTTGTCGGGCTTTACTCCGCCGCCAACGCCTAAGTAATTTACCCCAAATACCAGTATTAAAATTCAAGGATGTTACCTTGAATCCCCAAGAATGTCGGGTGCTGGTTCGTGGTCAAGAAGTGAGTCTTTCCCCCAAAGAGTTCCGTTTGCTGGAACTGTTTATGAGTTACGCCCGCCGGGTATGGTCACGAGAACAATTGCTCGATCAGGTTTGGGGGCCAGATTTTGTCGGCGATAGTAAAACTGTAGACGTTCACATTCGGTGGTTGCGCGAAAAATTAGAGCAAGACCCCAGTCATCCCGAATATATTGTGACTGTAAGAGGTTTTGGCTATAGGTTTGGATAATTAGTTGGGATAGTTGTTAGTTTTTAGTAGTCACCAAGAAACTAACAACTCAAATGCTTTTATTGGGATTTTTTCTGGGTTTAGCGGTAGGCATTGGGTTTTGGGTTTGGCAACAGGTTCAACTTAACCGCTACCTGGGGCGCTTACTCCGACCGTTAACATCGCATTCTTATAAGATGGGACTGCTGCTGATTCCTGGGTTGCGGCAGGAAATAGCAATGGTGAAACAGCAACAGCAAGATTTGCAGCAGTCGTTGCAAACTTATCAAGACCTGCTAGATTTTGCACCAGTGGGATATTTACAGGTGGATGAGGAAAATCAACTGCTGTGGTGTAATCGACAGGCGCAGGAAATTTTGTATCTGCAAAGGTGGCAACCAGAACAAGTGCGCTTGTTATTGGAGTTGGTCAGGTCTTACGAACTTGACCATTTAATTGAGCAAACTCGTGATTTGCAAAAACCACAGACGGGAGAATGGATATTTCATCCATCTTGTGATGATGCAGCAGAGATGGCAACAATCAAATCTTTGGCTTTGCGGGCTTCTAGCTTACCTTTACCCAATGGACAAGTGGGAGTCTTTTTAGAAAATCGTCAACCCCTATTAGATATAAATCAAGTACGCGATCGCTCTTTTTCCGATCTAGCACATGAACTCAGAACGCCCTTGACTTCGATTCGCTTGGTTGCGGAAACTTTACAAACCCGCTTAGAACCGCCTTTAAATCGCTGGGTTAACCGCCTGATGCAAGAAGTTGATCGACTAATTAACTTGGTGCAAAGCTGGTTAGAACTTACCCAAATGGAAGCAAACCCAGATATGCAATTGCAAGCCAAAGCTGTAGAATTGCGATCGCTCATTACATCTGTTTGGGAAACACTAGAACCCTTAGCACAGCCTCAACATCTGTCTTTTTCCTATTCTGGCCCAGAAAATCTGTGGATTAAAGCAGATAAAGCCAGGATTTACCAGGTTTTTCTTAACTTGCTAGACAATAGCATTAAGTACAGTCCTCCTGGTACAAGCATTTACGTTGAAGCGAAAATCTTATCAACAAAAGATAATGATTCTGCTTCTTCAATCTTGGAAATAAGTCTTATTGATTCTGGAGTCGGCTTTTCAGAAGAAGATTTACCCCACGTTTTTGAGCGATTTTATCGAGGAGATAAAGCGCGAACTCATTCTCCCCAAGATAGTAACTCCATCGGAGCGATCGTTGGTAATGGATTAGGATTAGCGATCGTTGAGCAAATTCTAATTGCCCACGGTGGTTCAATCAAAGCGATGAACCATCCAGAAACTGGAGGTGCGTGGATGCAACTCCAATTTCTTGAAGTTATGGCAAACTCCCTAAGCCAAGACTATAGTTAGTAATATCTTCACCTTTGAGATAACAAGTGTGAAAGCTGTCGATTATACTCCCAATCCTCAAAGACCACAACTCGCACGCGCCATTAGGCGCTTAGAACGGGATGTATTACGCATGGGTGCTTTGGTAGAACAATCATTTCGCCTCAGCCACCAAGCGTTATTTGCTCGTAACTTAACAGCTGCTGAGGAACTCCCCCGATTAGATAAAAAGATCGATCGCTTTTATAGACAAATCGAATCAGACTGTACGGCGATTATGACGCTACAAGCGCCTACAGCTCCCGATTTGCGCTGCTTGAGTGCCTTTATGCAACTGGTGCGAGATTTAGAGCGCATTGGTGATTATGCTGAGGATTTAGCTGAGATTGCGATTAAAATTTTTCCTTACGCGCCTCATACGTCAATGCCCGACATTGAAGCGATGTCCCTTCACGCGCAGGCGATGCTAGCAACTAGCTTAAAGGCTTTGGGGGATTTTGATGAAGCCGGTGGACGCCGTTTAAAGCATCTGGATGATACTGTAGACGATGCCTACGATCACGTTTATCAGACTTTAGCCCAACAACGGGATGTGCCTGGTGTAGTTGAGCCAATTATACTACTGGCACTGGCAATTCGTTGTCTAGAACGCATGGCAGATCATGCTACGAATATCGGTCAAAGGGTAGCATATATTGTCACTGGTCAACGATCCTAATTGATACCGCTTAGATCCCCGACTTTTACCCTCTAGGAGTCTGCAAGAAGTCGGGGATCTAAATCTAGCGATTTAGTAAGGGCCATTCCACCTTACTATCTTCATCATTATTTGCGCCTACATATAGCAAAGTGCTGTTAGCGGAAGCGGGGCGTTTAGCCCGTGCTGTTAGCGATAGCGGGGCGTTTAGCCCGTGCTGAGTAGAAACTCAGTATTATCAAAGGTTTCAGCAACCAACATAGTCCTAACCTATGCTTCAACTGCTGTATATCAAGTTCTCAGAAAATACCAAATAATTAAAAATAAGTTAATTCAATATTTTACTAAAAGCTTACCTATTCTTAAACTTACACAATTAAAGTAACAGATAAACAACTAAAACTTTTTGTTCTATCTTACTGATAGATATCTTAAGCAAAAGTTGTTACGCTCAGAAGATTTTGAGTTAGTCTCTAGCTCTGATTAAGAAGAATAGACTTTCAGATATACAGATGATTTTTAATACAAATTATTAGAGTTTCTTAATCATTGTAAATAGCGAGATTCCCTGATAATTATGTAGTTACGATTAATGATGTATTCCCCAAGTCCTACTTCAAACTCTTCTGCTGTGTTAAATGGTTCTGCTTTGGGCGGACAATTACCCCAGCAGATATTTACCCGTCGGGAAGTAATTCCACCTCACAATGACGTAATTTGGCGCATTGAATACGGTGCAGTTCGTACCTTAACGTGGAGTGAAGATGGAACATTCATTACTCTCGGTTATTGGGGACTAGGGGATCTGATTGGCTATCCTTTGTCTAAGGTGAAGCCCTACCAGATTGAATGTCTCACAGGCGTGGAAGTAAGCATTGTGCCACCTCATTTGTGGCATCAGGATATTAATGCTTTGTTGTCTCATATTCAACAAGCAGAGGATCTACTAAGCATTGTGCATCGAAAACCAATTTCGCTACGCTTATGGCAGTTTTTAGTCTGGTTAAGTGAAAAATTTGGACGTGACGTAGATAAGGGCAAACTTATTGATTTAAATGTTACCCATCAAGATATTGCTGAAGTGTTAAATACTACGCGAGTAACAGTTACCCGACTTCTACAGCAGTTAGAGGAAGAAGGAACAGTTTTACGTCACAAACGCCGCATTATTTTGCGCTTACCAAATAAATTAATTAAAAATTATAGTTCAGCAGTATGCTAACTAATTGCTTGTAATAATCACAGGATAAAGGTATAATCGTTGCTGTGATTGTGTGTGAAATCCACAAAACAGAAGTGCTTAAAGCATTTTCTCATGGCTGGATTATTGTAGGTGTGAGTGAAATAAAAAACATGACAAAACGATTCTGGAATCTTTTTAAGGTTAGTCCGTTTGTATTGGCTGCTACATTTTTGGTTGCTAATAGTGCCTTAGCTGGTGAAGTCAACGAACAGATAACAAATGTTGGCGAGTTATCTGAAGCTCAAGAGTCTAACAGCATGAGTCAGGTAACATCAGTTTCTCAGTTTTCGGATGTACAGCCTACAGATTGGGCGTTCCAAGCTTTACAATCTCTAGTTGAGCGCTATGGCTGTATTGCAGGTTATCCTAACAGTACCTATCGTGGGAACCGTGCTTTAACGCGTTATGAATTTGCCGCAGGTTTGAATGCCTGTTTAGATCGGGTTAACGAACTGATTGCTACAGCTACTGCCGATTTGGTCAGCAAACAAGATTTAGCTACCTTACAGCGCTTACAAGAAGAATATTCTGCTGAACTAGCAACTCTGCGCGGTCGTGTTGATGGCCTAGAAGCCCGCACTGCTGAGTTAGAAGCTAATCAGTTCTCCACTACCACCAAGTTGGTTGGAGAAGCAATTTTCGCCGTGTCTGATGTTTTTGGCGACACTAGAGCAGTTCCTGGTGGTACTCCTACTCAAGACTTGAATTATAATACCACTTTTTCTGACCGGGTTCGTTTGAACTTATTCAGCAGTTTCACTGGTACAGACCAGTTGCAAATCCGTTTGACTGCTAACAATACCGTTTCTAATGTTGGTAGTGCTGCAACCGCTACTGGTACTGGTACTAACATGAGCCGCTTGTCTTTTGATGGAGATAACGGCAACGCTGTTGTGATTGATAAAATCAACTACGCTTTCAACTTTTCTGACGCGGTGCGTGTCAAAGTTGACGCTAGTGGTGGTGAATTATGGGAAAACGTAAACGCCTTCAACCCTGATTTTGCAAGCTCTGCTAAAGGTGCGCTCTCTCGCTATGGACGTTTTAGCCCGATTTACCGTCAAGGTCAAAATTCTGCTGCTTTGACTGTGACTTTGAATCCTAACAAAGCTATCAGTTTGAGTGGTGCTTATTTAGCACCTTCAAGTGGTACTGGTAATATCTTTGGTGCTAATAATCCCGGTCTTAATAATGGGCTTTTCGATGGTGATAACACCATCTTCGGTCAATTAACTTTCAAACCCAGCAAAGCCTTCAATATTGGTCTAACCTACGCCCGTAGTTACTTTGCTGGCAATGCAGCTAACAGTCTCTTCCAAGGTACAGGTAGCGCTTTTGCCAATAATCCCTTTGGGGCTGGTACTCGCACTGAATCCAATAACTACGGTATAGAAGCTACCTTCCAACTTGGCTCTACCTTGGCTATTAGTGGTTGGGGGGGTTATACAACTGCTGATGCTCTTACTGGTGCTAATGCGGGTGCAGATGCAGATGTTTGGTACTGGGCTGGCTCGCTTGCTTTGAAAGACTTTGGTGGAGAAGGCAACGTCTTAGGTGTGATCTTTGGTCAACCACCCAAAGTTACTGGTGGTAGTATCAAAAATGTCGCTGGCAATACTACCTTCGACGACAGTACCTCTTATCACTTAGAGGGTCTTTACAAGTACAAGATTTCCGATAATATTCAGGTAACACCTGGCTTGTTGGTAATCTTCAATCCAGAGCACAACGACGCTAACGACACTGAATATGTAGGTACTCTACGTACTACCTTCACCTTCTAAAATTGGCAAAGCTCAGAATTAGATAAACAAAACCCCACTTTTAGGTGGGGTTTTGTTTAGGAAGAAAATTAGCTATGTAGGATTATAATCTGGCTGATTGGATATATCTTTTGGGAGGCGATCGCTACTCCAAGCCCACCACACAGAACCACAGTGACAGTAGTAGAACTCTTGCCATTTGCGACGACGGTCTTCTGTAAGAACAGGCGATCGCCGATTTAGCCAAACTTTTTCAGCTTCTAGGCTACTTGAGTGGCAGTTAGGACAGCAAAAATTGTATGCATGTATTGCCTTATTCGTCCATTCAGGTGGGAGGGTAGCAAAAGCGTCCATGTAGTTACAAATATAGTCTTAATGGCAAGCCAAAACTTTGAGGTTTTGAATTTGGCGGCAAACGAATATTATAAAATCCCGCCACACTATCAAACTGCTTCATCAATATTTTTATCAAAACACTATCAAACTGCTTCATCAATATTTTTATCAAAGCAGAATAAAGGTGTCAGTCGCCAGAATTCAGAATAGAATTCTGTGCGAGTGGCGAATGTAATAAGCGGCGTTTTTGCACCCCCTAAAAGTGAAAATCTAGCGGTCTACAATTAGTGGTAGGTCTGAATCCTCCACTTTCTTGTTCTGACTCCTGTTAGCGGTAGCGGGGCGTTTAGCCCATTCTGGCTTCTGGATTCTTCTTCAAGGCTCGATCTGAATTTATTCAAGACTGGGAGAGCATCTCATAAATCAAAGGTTAACATGAAAACTTTATTTTTTACACACCTAGTTACTATGCACATTATGGCTAATAATTAAATTTATGGAGCCAAATGTTGAAATTCGCCGTTTGTTAGATGTGATGCCTGCTTCGGGTCGGATGACGACAAAAATCGTTAGTAAGCCAGAGCAAGCAAAAGTGATTGATGCTTCTTTTCCCCAACCCTGGAACCAAGCGCGACCGATATATATTAATTTTGATTTGTGGCGTCGCTTGCCAAAGCCGCAACGAGACTTGTTGCTGTTGCAGATGGTTAGCTGGTTAACGGGGGTAAAGTGGTTTAAACCCGACATTTATCAAGGTGTGGTGTTGGCTGGGCTGTTAGGTGGATTCTTAGAAGCAGCACAATCAGATATAGTGGGTGTAGCTGTAGCTGGGGGATTAAGTGCGATCGCTGCTTGGAGGATCTGGCGAACTAATAAATCTCAAGAGTCAGAGTTAAATGCCGATGCAGCCGCAATTAAGATAGCACAGCGGCGCGGTTATTCAGAAGCTGAAGCAGCACAGCACCTGTTATCTGCAATTGAAGCAGTAGCTAAGATTGAAGGGCGTTCCAGTTTCAATTTTACTGAGTTGATTCGTTGCCAAAACTTACGAGCGATCGCAGGTTTATCAGCAGTGGGTATACCAGAAAGTTATGATAAGTAGAATAAATGTCTCTGCTGCCCATTTGTAGCAACATTTAAAATAAAAGGTCTTTATATAAGTTTTTGAGAGCGATCGGTCAAAAACCTCCATGAGGCTATTCTACACTGGAATAAGAGAATGTGTGTTTAACTTACTTAGATATCAAAAACTGGGGAGTTTTGTCATACCTTCTCCGTGTCGCTTATGAGGTGATTACCTCGTGTGGTAAAACTTAACTTAAATTCTGTCAGTTACTAACGGAGTTGATAGGAATGGGTACTTTAATTTTTATTGGCTTGATAGTGGTTTACGGAGGCGGGGCTTGGAAATTTTGGAATGGGTTTGGACGGACTAATTTTAATCCAACTTTGATTAATCGGATTGGTTTATCTTTGCTATGGCCAGCTTTGTTTATTACAAATCAATCTTATCGTCGAAACTTTAGAAAGGCGTTGAAGGGCTAAGGATTACTATTAAACCTAACGTCATCCGATTCTGACGGTAGATATATCTCAAATAAACCAAACCGACGAACCCCGCTTCCCTACTAGGGAAGCGAGGTTAGCTTTGCTCCTTTTACGAAGCAGAGGAATTATGAAGGGATAAGTTTGTTAACCGTTGGAAGTATTTCAGCTAATGAATTTATTTGGTTAAAAGATGGATTGCTCCACCTACAGCAGCACCATCAATAGCATTGCCAAGGGTATCTTTGCTATCGCCAGTAATTACACCAGTTACGGCGCTAGCACCTGCACCGACTCCGACATCTTGAACAGCGTTCCGGTGACGACGATTGCGAGTATTTCTCAGACCATTTGCACCATTGACGGCTGCGCCAGTCACACCACCCTTAACAGCATTATCTAAAACCCTGCCATTTCCCCTAACAGCTCCGGTTACAACGTTGGTAACAGCCCCAATACCTACATCTCTTAGTACTTGATTATCAGCAGCAGCGGGTTTGGCGGGAACTAAGGTGACACCAGCTAGACTTGCAGCCATGAGGCTGGGTAGAAGTGTGCGTTTTAAGATTTTATTCATTATGTTACCTTCTCAAAACATCAAACAATTGTCTAAAAACTAAAGTTACTAGAGGTCAGATAAAATCATATTTTTATCTGAACAACAGGAACTATTTATTTTTTGAGAACATATATATCATGACATTTGCAAAGTTATAACTGCATCTACTGAAAGCATGAATATAGATTCAGTCCACAGAAGGCCTTGGCGATTTATTAGGTAATGTTAGAGATTACATATTGACAAAATCAATTGAATATGCGGTTTAGATTTTTTATGACTAGCAAGGGATTTCTAATGAGAAATCGTGTAGTGTTTACCTTATCTGTCTAAAGGTAGTTGCCAAAATAATTAAACTATAGCGATTCTCGGCCCTTGTGAGGTACAAGAACCCCACCCCCAACCCCTCTCCGCAAGCGAGGAGGGGCTATGATGTACCTCATGTAATAAGGAAACGCTATAACTCACCGGGGTTAATATTTAATTTTCTTAGTTTAGCAGCCAAGCGTTGCTGAATACAGGGATGAAAATGATTTTGCATGATTTTAAAACTTTTGTAAAGACTAGCAATTGCAATGTCTATACACCAAGATTCATACATTTAATCAGCAACGCCAAACACAACTAAGACAAAAAATGTCAAGCGAAGGTAGAAAAACCTAGATTCGGTGGAATATCTTGAATCCGCCCAGGCCCGATCGCTCGTAATGCTTCTTTGAATAAAATATCCCTAGTATACAAGGCACGTCCGACAATTACGCCAGTCACGCCTTGAGGTTCTAACGCCAATAAACTCAACAAGTCGGTGACAGAACTTACCCCACCAGAGGCAATTATCGGGATGGAAATTGCAGCTGCAAGTTCTCGCAAAGCTTCTAAATTTGGCCCTGTAAGTGTACCATCTCGGTGGATATCTGTGTAAATTATGGCGGCTGCACCCAATTCTTGCATTTGTACAGCCAGTTGAGTTGCTAAAACTTCCGAGGTTTCTAACCAGCCACGAGTTGCTACTTTGCCGTTACGGGCATCAATACCGATAATAATCTGTTCGGGAAATTCTTGGCAGAGTTCTTGCACTAACTGGGGTTGTTCTACGGCGATAGTGCCGAGAATTGCCCACTGTATGCCTAGATTGAATATCTGTTGCACGCTGGTGCGATCGCGCAATCCTCCACCAATTTCAATGGGTACTGACACTGCATGAGCGATCGCTTCAATTGCCCCCAGGTTTACTACTTTACCTGCTTTAGCACCATCTAAATCAACTATATGTAATCTGGTAGCACCTTGATCTACCCACTGTTTGGCAACATCAGCTGGATTTTCGCTAAAAACTTGTGAGCGATCGTAGTTTCCCTGATACAGTCGCACACAATGGCCTTCTAGTAAATCAATCGCTGGAATTACGTCCATTTAACTCTTCCTCATTGCAATCAAAACGCTATGTATAGCTGAATTTACTATTTTTCATTTTTCATTTTTAATTGCCTTACAGCTTGCCCAAAACCTAGCACAAGCAAGATGTTAGAAAGCGTCAAAAATAGTTCTGCACCACCGTGCAACCAATCTACATTGGCCAAAGACTTACCATAATGCAATACTGCATAAATCCCCGCCGGGATGGTAATGGCAACAAAAACGAGAGTGCCGTAAAATCCATACAGCGCCAAACGCGGCATTTGCGGACTGCGGCTGATAAACCACAAGAAACCCAAATAGGGAAACAGTGAAAGTGCAAACAGGGTTTCTTTAGAAATCATTGCTCTGATTTGATAGGTTTTGGTTCAACAGTGTTGACAGATTTGGTAGAACGCCAAATCAAATACGCGGCTGCCCAAAGTGTAAAATTACCAACTAAAGTCATGGTAGCTTGAAGCGTTACCAGCCATTCCAGAGATTCGGTGTTGTCAAAATAATGCCAGGTACAGGCACACATAGCGCTGACTAAAGCTGGTAACATGGCAAGGGATAATCCCCACCAGCTGCGGTTATTAGTCAGTTCGCCGTAAGTCCAGATTAACCAAATGGCGACAATCCACTCAATAACGCTAGAAACATGAATAATCCAAGTGGGAATCGAAAGGGTGTGCATAAGAAAGTTAGGAGTTAGGAGTTAGGAGTTAGGAGTAGAGACGGGATTAATCGCGTCTGTACAAGAGTTAGGAGTTAGGAGTAGGGGTGTCAAGGTGATATGTAGCTTGAATTTTATATTTGTTTAAACAAAATCTTTGCTTGTTCTTTTAGAATTTTAAAGATTTCGAGTTCAAAGGTTCAAGGTTCGAGTTCAAAGGCTCAACTTCTAAGTTCAAAGGCTCAACTTCCGAGTTCAAAAGCTCAACTTCCGAGTTCAAAAGCTCAACTTCCGAGTTCAAAGGTTCAACTTCCGAGTTCAGAAGCTCAACTTCCGAGTTCTGAGGAAGTTCTAACTATCTTCTGCACTATTCAAAATAGAACTTGGGAATGAGTTTACCATCTGTATCAGGGACAGAGATTCATTTAACAATAGCTATTAATACAAAATCTAAAATCCAAAATCCAAAATGGTCAAGATGCGAGCGTTATTGTCTGGGTATTACGGTAAAGGTAATGGTGGTGACGAAGCTTTGTTGGCAACGCTTTTGCAAATGTTACCATCTCACGTAACGCCTGTGGTGCTTTCTGGTAATCCAAAGGAAACGCGCGATCGCTACAATGTAGAAACCTACGATCGCATGGCTCCCTTAGCTATACTGCAAGCTTTACGCTCAAGTGATGCCTTAATTTGGGGCGGCGGGAGTCTGATTCAAGATGTCACCAGTACTATCAGCCCATTTTATTATGGGGGACTGATGGCATTGGCGCAGAAAATGGGTTTGAAAACTGTTGCTTGGGCGCAGGGTATTGGCCCTTTGGTGCGTCCGCAAACTCGTTGGTTGGCACGGCAAACCTTTGCTAATTGTACCAAAATCAGTGTCCGCGATCGCGCCAGTGCAGCTCTATTATCTGATTGGCAAATTCCTTGTATTATAGCTCCTGACCCAGTTTGGGCATTGGAATCTAAACCAGTACCAGGACTTTGGGATTTACCTGCGCCAAGAGTTGCGGTAACGTTGCGATCGCATCCCCAACTTACAGAAACACGTCTAGCAAATTTAACGCGTGCTTTAGTTGACTTTCAAAAAGCTACGCAGGCTTTTATTTTATTACTGCCGTTTCAAAAAAGTGAAGATTTAAGTATTGCCGAAGCCATTCAACCACACCTTAAAGACGTTAGCAAAATTTTATGTCTGGAAGATCCGCAACTTTTAAAAGGTGTGTTTCGCGGCGTTGAAATGGCAATTGGGATGCGCCTCCACAGCTTAATTATGGCTGCATCTGTTGGTTGTCGCTGTTTTGCTCTCAGTTATGACCCCAAAGTAAATCATCTCATGGAAGACTTGGAAATGCCTGGATGGGATTTAGCGAGTTTACCCGATGACTCCAATTTGATTGGTCTAACTTGGATGGAGCATTACGCCAATGGCGATCCTTTATCATCGGAGAAAATCCAATCTTTGGTGGATGGTGCTTTACTGCACTGCGAGTTGTTGAGTGAAGCCTTAAGTTAAGTTTTTGTCTAGATATAAACAGGGAATGATATGACACAGATATCCCAGCCAAGACGCACCCGTATTTTACCAGCATCAACCTTAACAAACCAAAAGGAATATTAACTCTTGAAATGGTGAATAGCAATTAACTTACTTATACAAATTCAGTCCAAACTTAGGAAAAATATTTTCCATTCTTCAAGCTTCAAACTCTGGAACAAATTATACAGATTATGGTAAATCTGAATCGTACCAATTCTGCCGCCAATTAACCTATGGGTATTGTTCGAGTCAAAATCAAGCTTACAAATGCCATTGATGAAGCGCTTGTCAGTCGAGGAATGCTCAATCCAAATATGCTGCGGGTGTATGAAACAGAAGCATTAGTAGACACTGGGGCAGTACGTACTGTACTACCCATGTCTATTGTCCAGCAACTTGGTTTGAGAATTCGAGGACAGCAGATTGCTCAATACGCCAACGGTAGTGAAGAATCTATAGGAGTAACTGAACCCATAATTATTGAATTGGCAGGACGAGAAACTACCGAAGCCACATTAGTTACAGGTAATATAGTCCTGATTGGACACACGGTTTTAGAAACGCTGGATTTAGTGGTGGACTGTAGAAATCAACGACTTATTCCGAATCCTGAACATCCTAACTATCCTGTGATGAGAATATAAACTAGTGATTCGTTTTGCTGCTGACAATCCCTGACCACTGTACTTTTTTCTCTTTCTCTCGGCGATAAGAAAAGAAATGCTCTGGAGTTTGGAAAGTACAATAAGGTGCGATCGCAATTTGTTCTGCACTAATCCCCATATTTTCCAGTTGTAAAATATTCACCCGTCGCACATCCAACCGTACCTTACCAGGATTGGGGTCTTTCAGTAAGGGTGAATTTGGTAATTCATGTAATGCCGTTACAATTTTTTCTTCGTCATTATGTGATACAATACTAGCCCCGATTTCGGCAGCCACTTCGGTAGAGACTTGGTAAACCTCACCAGCGATCGCCGGGCCCATCGCAATGCGTAAATCATCGAGTTTACTGCCTTGAGATTGTAATCGAGCGATCGCTAAGGGCACAATCTTCTTAGCAGTCCCCCGCCAGCCTGCGTGTAGTGCTGCCACCCGTCCAGTTTGCACATCCCCAATTAGCACGGGTGTGCAATCTGCGCTAGCTACCCAAACAGCTTGTAGAGGCTGTTCGCTCATTAAACCATCTGCCGATGCGAAATCCTCCTCAGCAGAGCTTAAAAAGCTTTCAACTTCTTGGGGGGTGAGAACAGTATTGCCATGAACCTGCTTTAAGCGATAGACTGAAGCCTCTGGTTGCAATACTTCTGTGATAACTTGTGGCGATCGCGGCCAAAACTGCTGGGTAAAGAAGCCGTGATGCCAACGTTCCAGAATACTACAAGTTAGATAGGGCAGTCCTTCCCAATTGCGCCAGTGCCAAGTGTGCATCTTCAACCAAACCTAAACAGAAATCACTCATCAGCCAATCAATGCTAACTTGAACAACGGAATTTGGGTTAACTGCGTGGGATTTAATCTGCAAAACTTGGAAGCAGCCTTGCAAGCAGGGCGTAAGTATACATATTTACCATTTTCCCTTCACTTTTTTGAAAGCGTCTCCTCAACCAACCAAACCCTCTGGAACCTACTCAATCAAGGGGCTATTTCAGGAACAGTGGTAATCGCAACTGTGCAATCTGCTGGGCGGGGACAATGGGGCCGTGAGTGGATTTCTCCCGTTGGCGGATTATATGTTTCCGTGGCGATTTCTTTTGACCACAAAATAGAGGCTACTGACAGCTACCAGCTAACTTTCGCTACTGCTTGGGGAATTGCATCTAAATTGCGTCAGTGCGGTGTAGATGTTGGGATAAAATGGCCCAATGATTTAGTTTTAAATGGTCGCAAACTAGGCGGCATTTTGACAGAAACCAAAGTAAACCAAGGACAAATCACCCAAGCAGTAATTGGTGTTGGTATTAACTGGACAAACCCAGTCCCAGAAACTGGAATCAATCTGGAATCGTGGCAAGCTTCCCAAGATTTCAGACCAATTTCGTGTCTGGAAATGCTAACCTCTAAAGTCTTACTGGGAATAGAATCCGGTATGGAGTGCCTTTTTCAAGAAGGAGTAAATATACTCTTGTCTGGCTATCTAGACTTGCTTACAAACATGGGCGATCGGGTGTACGTCAATAATCTTTTAGGTACTGTAGTTGGGGTAACTCCTCAAGGAAATTTACGAGTTGATTTAGAAACACATCATACAAAGGAACTAATTACACCGGAAATTTATATTGAACCCGGTACAATCAGTTTGGGATACCATAAATCTTCCGTTTAAATTTGAGGTTTGTTCAAAATTTCGCTCTTTGGGCAAGACAAACCACTAGCATCATCTCTTTAGGCTAATTACACACAACTGAGAGAACAAATGACGCAGCGCAATAATCCTGCCCATCATCGTTTGCATTACTTATGGCAGCAAGGTCTAACAAAAAAACGTTTTGCTTCAACGCTACCAGCCCAGAGCCTCTGTTGGCTGAGTAGCGTTAGCCTCCTTAGCGGTGGCTTCGTGTTTGCCCAAACGGAAGCACAAATAGACAACATCGTTCCCACTGTTGAAAGTTCTCAACCAACACCAGTTACAAATCCAGTTAAAGCCTCGACTTTTAAAAAACAGGCTGTTGCGCCGGAAGTCCCTCAAGCACAACCGGAATTTTCCCAACGGCGAGCTAGACTCAGACAGAGACTAGGCAAGCCAGAGGTTGCTCAATCAAAAGAGCCAGTTAGGCAGTCTACACCCAAAATCGAAGCTGCGCAACCTGTTGTGATTACCAGACAGTCAAAGCCTAAAGTAGAAGCCTCCCAGGTTACTCCTGTAAGGGTGAGACAGGAAAAACCCAATACCCCTGCTCGCTATGCACCTGAAAAACTTCCAGTAGTTGCTCAACCAGCAAATAACTCCAACAGCCCTGTCAGTGCAACAGCGGAGAAAACCAAGGATTATAATAACGCCTATATCGATCCTAATAGTTATGACAGTGGTGCAACAAGTACTTATCAAGCACCAAACTCTGTAATTGTTACAGAACGCTCCAGTGGTTGTGGAGCCATTTTGCCATCAGGGCAAAGTTTATTAGGCGGCGTTTGCGCCAAAGTACCTCAAAAAAATGTAGCTAATTCTAATGGTAAACCAGCACCTAATTGGCTTAGAAGAAGTCAAAACGCCCAATTACCAGTAGTTCCACCCGTGCGGCAGATTGCAACTACTGGCAACACCAGTAGATGGCGTGCTGCTCAAAGTGGTTCTAGCGGTGTCACCAAGAGCGCATTTCGCCCGAATCGGTTTATCCCGACTCCTGCTGAATTCAGCCCCACAAGAGTAAGTGCAACTCCCATTGCTCCGAGTGGTGGGACTTTACCGCCACCAATGGCAGATGGCAACATTGCACCCCGCCCCAGCAACGTAGCTTACGACTTTTCACTGGCATCAGTATTGCCGCAAATTCCCTACATGGGGAGAGTCGCCTATAGTGGTACGGGAATGATGTATCCACTATCTATTCCCGCTCCCATTACTTCTTTGTTTGGTTGGCGAATTCATCCAATCACAGGTACTCAACGCTTCCATGCTGGTACAGACTTGGGTGCGCCTACAGGAACACCAGTTTTGGCCGCTGCTGCTGGTCAAGTGGAAACTGCTAACTGGATGGGTGGTTATGGTTTAACTGTTATCCTAAATCACAAATCTGCTGAACAAACTCTTTACGGTCACATGTCAGAAATCCTTGTCCAACCTGGTCAGTGGGTACAACCTGGAACTGTCATCGGGCGAGTTGGCAGCACCGGGGCTTCCACAGGCCCTCACCTGCACTTTGAAGTCCGCCACCTAACACAAGATGGGTGGGTTGCTACTGACCCAGGCGTGGAATTACAAAGTGCCCTCAGCCAGTTAGTGCGAGGCTTGCAAACCGCTCAGGTGAGCCAGCAACCAGGCAGCTGAGACTGGGGACTGGGGATGGTGGGGCCCCCTCTGGGGATAAGGGGTAATGGGGACTGGGAGATGAGGGGGATAAGGGGGATAAGGAAGAAACCAATGCCCCATGCCCCATTCTCAATACCCTACTCCCCACTCCCTATTCCCTACTCCCCATTCCCCAATTACAAATACCCGTGTTCTGCTAGGAATGCGGGTGTAATGCCATCTATACTATTGTCATCAGAGTGTGGATTGCCAGAGTAAAGGAATTTTTCGACGTATTTGCCGAGAATATCCCCTTCTAGATTTACCAAACTGCCAGAAACTAAATAGCGAAGATTTGTCTCGCTGTAGGTGACGGGAATTACCGCCACCTTGAATTGAGAGAGTTCTGGCTCATAAGCGGCGACTGTGAGGCTGATACCATTGACGGCAATGCTACCTTTGGGGACAATGTACCGTGCGATCGCTTCGGATGCAATAAAGGTCATTTCCCAAGAACTAGCTGTTTGTTGGGCCACTAGCAATCGACCGATGCCGTCTACATGACCCATCACAAAATGACCGCCAACTTTGCTGCCTACCTTGAGCGACGCTTCTAAATTGACATATCTCTGTTGAGTTTGCTCACCTCCCAACGTTGTGCGGCGTAGAGTTTCCGGTGAAGCAGTGACAATAAACCCGTCTTTTAAGACTTGTTCCACTGTCAGGCAAACACCATCTACAGCAACACTGTCACCATAAGCCAAATCTTGCATAATTACTTCACCCGACTGGCTTACACAAGTAATTTGCCAAGAATCGCCCCCCAAGGGTTCCATCGTTCCTAATGCCTGGATTAATCCTGTAAACACGGCTTTTTTGTCAAACTAATTCTATTTATTGCCTAATTTTGGCTGAAATCAATTGGTAATTGTCACATAAATCTCGAAAATCCAAGTATATTTTCTGACTTTTTTTCGCATCGGAATATTAACACATTAGCATCCTTCACAGGGCATACTTGGGTAAGAAGGTTATTGTCTAAGAAGACCAATTTGACTTACTCTGGTTTTCACCACAAGTTCGGAGTTTAATAGAAGCAATTATAGAGAACGAATGCTTATGTTTATTACTGTCGCCAAACTGCCAAAAAAAAGGTGCTATTTGTTACATAGCATCCAAGGCTCTCAAAAAATTGTAGAGGCTTAGCCAATGATTGAAATGAAAGTCGCTGGCATAGCATTAGATGCCATAACCCGCAGCCCGATCGTCCTTTTGAAAGATTCTTCAGATCGGCGGGCTTTGCCAATTTACATTGGTCAGGAACAGGCTAGGGCAATTATGGGTGCACTGGAGAATCAGAAGCCTCCCAGACCCTTAACTCATGACCTAATTGTGAATCTTTTAGAAACTTGGAACATGACTCTAGAAAAGGTAATTATTCATTCTCTGCAAAAAGATACATTTTATGCAGCTTTAATTGTCCAGCAAGGTGAGGTCAAAAAAGAAATTGACGCGCGTCCTAGTGATGCGATCGCTATTGCCCTCCGTACAAATACTCCCATTTGGGTAATGGAAGAAGTCATTGCCGATGCTTCTATCCCTGTTGATCGCGATGCAGATGAAGCCGAACAGCAAGCCTTCCGCGAATTTATTTCCAATCTCCGTCCTGAAGATTTGATCAAGCGCTTTGGTAATGGCGACAGCTAGGAAAGTGCTGAGTGCTGAGTGCTGAGTGCTGAGTTCTGAGAAAGAATAGAGAATCTTAAAAGTAAATTCTTTATTCTTTCTTTTTCACTCTTGTACAGACAATATTAATCGTCTTTCTACTCAGCACTCAGCACTCACTACTCAGGACTCAATTTATGCAATATCGACGCTTTGGAAAAACAAATCTGCACCTCTCGGTTTTTTCCTTGGGAACAATGCGCTACTTGGCTTCTTTTGAAAATGCTCATCAGACCATCGAACAAGCCTTAGCGTTAGGAATTAATCATCTAGAAACCGCCAGAGGTTACGGCAAAAGCGAGGAGTATCTTGGTAGGGCGCTAAAAGCTGGGTTATCAGTACCCCGAACGAAGCTTTATGTCACTACCAAAATCTCAGCCACAGCAGATGCTGACACCATGCGTCGGTGCATCGACGAATCCCTAGAACGATTACAACTAGATTATTTAGATTGCTTAGGGGTTCATGGTTTGAACACTTGGCAACATTTGGAGTGGGTGCAAGCCAAAAATGGCTGTATGCAAGCCGTGGAGGAAGCTGTTGCTGATGGCCGAGTGCGACACGTTGGTTTTTCCACCCACGGGCCATTAGAGGTAATTCAGGCAGCAATCAATACAGATTTATTTGAATTTGTCAATCTGCATTATTACTATTTTTTTCAACGGCACGCACCAGCAATTCAACTAGCTGCCGAAAAGGATATGGGCATTTTTATTATCTCCCCTGCTGATAAGGGAGGACGCCTCTACACGCCACCCCAAACTCTAAAAGACCTGTGTTATCCGTATTCACCCCTAGAATTAAACTATCGATTTTTACTGGTTGATAGTCGTATTACTACTTTGAGTATAGGGCCAGCAAACCCAGATGAATTAAGGGAACCTTTGCAAATTGCTGACCATGATGGAGAGTTAAAGTTAGCAGAAATTTCCGCTTTCTGGCGTTTAGAAAATCACCAAAAACTTGCTTTGGAAACTGATAATTGTAGCCAGTGTTATGCTTGTTTGCCCTGTCCAGAAAATATCAATATTCCAGAGGTATTGCGGTTACGTAATCTTGCCGTGGCATACGACATGAAAGACTATGGGCAATATCGTTACGGAATGTTTGAAAATGCCGGTCACTGGTTCCCTGGAATGAAAGGCAACCGTTGTACAGAATGCGGTGACTGTTTGCCTCGCTGTCCAGAAAAGTTAGATATTCCAGCTTTGTTAAAAGATACTCACCAAAAATTAAGTGGAAAAGCAGGTCGGAGATTGTGGGGATAAAAATGTAAACAGAATTCAGAATATCCGTTAACCTCAGTATGAGAGTCAACACTTAGTCGCACACACGTCATTTTAGCTCCTGAGTTCTAAGTTATTTTTTGGTAAAATTAATAAAGATTAAATAAAGTCAGGAAGATCCGCCCAAGCTGGGGTATCTCGCGCAAAGAAAGATGAAGATTAAAAAAAAAGAAATATCCTACGCCAATCACTGACGGTTTTTCGTTACAGTGGACGGGCTGTAAGCTTAGTATGGACTACTAGCCGATCGCTTACTATTCTTCTGGCAAGTTTAACTTTAGTGGCTGGTCTTTTACCGGCGGCGATATCCTACATTAGTAAGTTAATTGTTGATGCAGTGGTATTTGCATCTCAAATTAATTCACAAAGCAATGGTTTTGTCAATATTTATCAGTCTCTATTTTATGTAGGATTAGAAGCGATCGCTGTAATTCTACTAGCAGGTAGTCAACGGGGCATCATCATTTGTCAATCTTTATTGCGGGCGCTAATGGGTCAACGGGTGAATGTACTCATCTTAGAAAAGGCGCTGACATTGGATCTTAGGCAGTTTGAAGACTCAGAATTTTATGACAAATTGACCAATGCCCGACGAGAAGCATCAGTTCGTCCTCTTTCCCTAGTAAGCCGCACCTTTGGATTGGTGCAAAATGCCCTTTCCCTAATCACCTATGGGATTTTGCTAGTAAATTTCTCAGTTTGGGCAGTGGTGGTACTGATTTTGGCAGCTATGCCTGTATTTATTGCCGAAACGAAATTTGCTGGAGAAGCCTTTCGCTTGTTTAGTTGGCGTGCAGCAGAAACTCGACAACAGCACTACTTAGAAAATCTATTAGCAAGAGAAGATTTTGTCACAGAAGTCAAACTTTATCAGTTGGGAGAAATGCTGCTAGGACGTTATCGCAGCCTGTTCGATCAATTATATGGCGAAGACCGCGATTTAACTCTGCGGCGAGGACTTTGGGGATATCTCCTGAGTTTAGTCAGTACTGGGGCTTTTTACCTAGCTTATGCTTGGATTGTGTTGGAAACAGTGTTAGGTAAGATTTCCTTGGGAGATATGACAATGTATCTCACTGTGTTTCGCCAAGGACAATCTACTTTCTCCAATGCCCTCACTTCTATTGGAGGGATGTATGAAGACAACCTATATTTATCAAATCTCTACGATTTTCTCGAAGAAGAAGTACCAAAATCTTGGGGTAAGGCAACCATTGGGTTAAATTCCCAAGATGGTATCCGTTTTGAGAACGTATCATTTACTTATCCGGGAAGTTCCAAGCCAGCATTGAGAAACATTTCGCTACATCTGAAACCCAGAGAGAAACTGGCAATTGTGGGTGAAAACGGTTCCGGTAAGACTACCTTAATCAAATTACTTACCCGACTCTACACCCCCGACTCCGGGCGAATTTTCTTAGATGGCTTGGACTTGCAAGAATGGGATGTGGATGTGTTGCGGCGTCGCATTGGTGTGATTTTTCAGAACTTTGTCCGCTATCAATTTACTGTGGGTGAGAATATTGGCGTGGGCGATGTAGAAGATCTCGAAAATACAACTCGTTGGGAAACTGCTGCTCAAAAAGGCATGGCGCAATCTTTTATCGACCAATTACCCCAAAGCTTCCAGACTCAACTCGGCCGTTGGTTTAAGGGAGGACAGGAACTTTCTGGGGGACAGTGGCAGAAAATTGCTTTGTCTCGTGCTTTTATGCGATCGCAAGCAGATATCTTGGTGTTAGATGAACCAACATCAGCGATAGATGCCCAAGCTGAGTTTGAGATTTTCAATCATTTTCGCGCTATTACTCAAAATCAGATGGTACTTTTGATTTCCCATCGCTTCTCGACGGTACGAATGGCTGACAAAATTCTAGTTATAGAAAACGGGGAAGTTATAGAACAGGGAACTCACGAAGAATTATTACAGCTAGGAGGACGTTATGCCAAGTTGTTTCTGTTACAAGCAGCTGGTTATCAATAGGAAAAGAAGCTAGCAGACTTTGTTTTAGATAGCGATCGCACACTTTTTACAAAGTACATAAAACTCTATCTAAATACGTTAAACTGTTTGGTAAATAGGAGTGAAATCTCTTTAGTCACTAGATGCTCCGTATCTTTAAATATTGCTAACCGATATTATGCAAATAACACAACAGCGATACTATACCCCAGAGGAATATTTAGAGTTAGAAGAAGCTGCTGACTATAGAAGTGAATACATTAACGGACAGATCATTCCTATGGCGGGTGGAACAGCAAATCACAATAGAATCTCCCTGAATCTAAGTGCTGCCTTAAATTTTGCGTTTCGACAGCAAGATTACGAAGTTTTCATGGGTGATGTTCGTCTGTGGATAACCCAAAAGCGTACCTATACCTATCCAGATGTGATGATTCTGGCGGGTGAACCAGAGTTTTTTAACAACCGAAAGGATATAATTCTCAATCCACAGATTATTGTTGAGGTTTTATCAAAATCTACCAAAGGGTATGATCGCGAAGATAAATTTCAGGCTTACCGAACTATTTCTACCTTTCAAGAATATCTATTAATTGATCAAACTCAGATTCATGTAGATCAATTTTCCAAAACTGGGAAAAAGCAATGGACGCTTCGTGAATATGATGAAGAAGATGAAGCGATCACACTTGTAACCGTACCATTTGAGATTTCTCTACAAGATTTATATAATAAGGTGAAGTTTGAGCCTGTCGAGTCGGAAGGGGAAAGTGCTGATGTTGAGGGATTGGGGTAAGGTGCGATCGCCCTACTTGTGCAAAGCATCTTAAAAATATTTAAGCCACTTTTAACGGTTTCTGAGGAAAAGTAATTGGCTCTGGCAAAGGTTTTCCTTGCTCTTCATACCATTCAATCAGAGATTCAATTACCTCTTGCCCATGTTTAGCGGCTTCTTCATAACTCTTACCATGAGTGTGGAATTGCTGCCAAGGGAATTCGGGTAAGTGTACTAAGTAGCAATTATCCTCATCTGACCATTGAATTACCATACTATAGCGATCGTTCATTATTCTTCCTCTATTTCTCCTAGTTGCTTCAAAACACGATTGACTTGGCATTCACAGTTGAAGTTGAGTAATTTAAACTGTGGTTATTACTTAAAGTGGTTTGATGGCATAGAATAAATTTTTACTTATTGACAAGTAGAGTTACAATGTGGCATTGCCCATTCCTTCGAGCTAGGGGCATTGTCTAACTACTTTCAAATAACACAGTAATGATGGATTGGAAGAAACTCCTGACACCAAAAAGACTTGGCAAGACTGACGCGGAAAATCTCCAGTTTGATCGTACTCCCTTTCAAAGAGACTATGATCGCCTAGTGTTTTCCTCACCTTTTCGTCGTCTCAAAGATAAAACTCAGGTTTTTTCTTTGTCCACAAATGATTACATTCGTACTCGTCTCATTCATAGCCTTGAAGTGTCTTGCGTCGGTCGCTCCCTTGGCAGAATAGTGGGTGAGGCAATTGTAAAAAAATACGACTTTAATCAGGATGGGTTACGTGCTTCAGACTTTGGTGATATCGTATCTGCTGCTTGTCTGGCTCATGATATTGGGAATCCTCCTTTTGGCCATTCTGGAGAGGATGCTATTCGTACAGGATTTGAATCATGGTACAACACTGTTAATCATGTAGGCGAAGAACTTTTCAGCAAGTCTCAAAAAGCTGACTTTGATTCATTTGAAGGTAATGCACAAGGCTTTCGTATTCTAACTAAGCTTGAAATGCCTCCTCAAAAAGGGGGAATGCAACTCACCTGCCCAACTTTAGCTGCTTTCACAAAGTACCCTAGAGAATCATTACTATCAGAATCTACCTTAAACGGTTACTCAGGTAAAAGTGTTAAAAAACATGGTTTCTTTCAGGCAGAAAAAAATTTATTTGCTGAGGTAGCAGAGACAGTTGGGCTAATTCGCCGTCATGACAATGCAGCATGGTGGTCTCGACACCCGCTTGCTTTTCTTGTTGAAGCAGCAGATGATATTTGTTACTCAATAGTTTATGTAGAAGACGGTCATCGTATGAAGTACATTTCCTTTGAAAAAACCGAGTACTTGCTTAATAAAATTGCAAATATTGATATTAACAAGCATGATGAAAGCGAGGAAGAAAAAGTTAAGCGACTTCGTGCCAAAGCTATCCACAATCTTATAAAACAGGCAACTGAAATTTTCTTTGCACACGAACAAGAAATACTTTCTGGAGAGTTTGATAAAGACTTGTTATCTCTAAGCACTTATGCAAACCATCTAGAAGAAATTGAAAAGCAAACCCGTGAAACTGTTTTCCAACATCGTGATGTTGTTAGTATCCAGATTGCTGGGTATGAAGTTTTAGGAAAACTATTTACTGAATTTGTTAATGCCGTTCTGCACAACAGTAAGAAAAGCAATTTGGTCTATTATATGCTTCCTAAGGAATGTAATAATCTGAATTCGGACGAAGATACCTATAACAAAATTCTTAGAGTTACAGACTATATCTCTGGCATGACTGATTCTTACGCTACCAGTTTATTCCAACAATTTAGCGGTATTTCCTTGGGATAAAGTGGCTGCGATCGCCCCATCCCCCAATAACTTAGATAAAATCACTATGGTGCTAGTTAACCCTCCCTAATTCTGATGAAAAGCGATCGCTCTTGTAAACGTAGATACTTCTGACAACTTGTAGAAATTCCCTTAGCACAGGTGTCATATCTTCTTCCTGCCACACTATGGCCGTTTCTACTAATGGTGTTTCCCCCTCTAGAGTACGATAAATTACACCAGTTCTTTGAAGATTTTGCAATGAAGATGGTGCGATCGCAATCCCCATTCCCGCTGACACTAATCCGATAATCGTCTGCATCTGAATCGCTTCTTGAGTCACTTTTGGACTGAAGTTTCCTTGCTGACAAAGACTTACGATTTGGTCGTACAGTCCCGGCCCCAAATGGCGAGGAAACATGATAAAGTTTTCGTTTACTAGCGATCGCACTGAAATCTTTTCTTGTTCAGCTAAGGGATGAGTTTTTAACATAGCCACAATTAAAGCTTCTTGCTGAATGCATTCTTGATTGAGTGTGTTGTCTTCTAAGGGTGGATGGGCAAAACCTACATGGATGTGCCGATTCTGTAGTGCTTGTTCTTGCTGAGTTGTGGTTAATTCTTGCAATACCAACTCTACTTCTGGAAACTGTTCTCTAAACCGCCGCAAAATCACAGGAAGCAAATCATAAGTTACCAAACTGGTAAACCCAATTCGTAATTGTCCCTTTTCACCTCTTCCCGTTTTTTGGGTTAGCTCAATTGCTTTTTGGAGTTGAGCTAAAAGTTGATAAGCTTCTTGCAAAAAAACTTGTCCTGCTTCTGTTAGTTGTACCTGTCGTTTAGTTTTACGGTGAAATAGTTCTACCCCCAATTGCGCCTCTAATTGCTGAATTTGCTGGCTTAAGGGCGGTTGAGCGATGTGCAGTCGCTCGGCGGCTCTACTGAAGTGCAGTTCTTCAGCTACAGCAATAAAGTAGCGCAGGTGTCGCAATTCCATTTTTTTGATATTTTATAAGTTTCAATTTTCTATAAATATATAAACGCAGAAAGGCGCAAATAGCGCAAAGTCTTTAGAGAATTTGTAATAAAAACTAGAGGTGCGATCGCATAATTAATGCTGATTTAAGTATAAATTTCATTGATACTCGACAATGACAAATGTATAGCTTGCTACAACAATTTGTTGCTTGTAATATAGAAGTGTATCAGTCTCTGTGCTATATTTATTCGCTTTTAAAATCAGTATTTGAAGTTTTGACGTATAGCTTAAAAGCTTCACATGCTATGTAGAAATTATTTAAACTTAGCTTCAGCTTTCAAATTCGATTGTAAATCCTGCCACCATGCTTGATATAACAAGACATTTATTAAAACTATAAAAAATATTAAAATTTCAGCGAGTTAGTGCTATATCCTTCACTGGCTAAAATTTTAAAACTAGTAATTATTGCTTCTTTTAAGAATGAGCAGGAGTCATTTAAAAAATATCATTCATAGCGCCGAATTATCATCTATTTTTCTTATCTTCAATACCCCATGCCCAATACCTTAATTGCATACTTATATGCGATTGGAAGTATCCACACCAACCCAAATAACTACCCCTAGCAGGTTAAACTAGGTCTGGTAACAACTGCTCCACGTTCTTGAGGCTTTTATGGGAGCTAACCTCAAACAAATTGCCAACTATTTAGACAACCTTGGTTGGGACTACCGTTTTGATGATGAAGAAGACAGAATTATAACAGGTGTGGAGGCTGATAACTTAGAAGATTTCCTAATAGTTGTCCAACTGGATGAAGAAGGAAAATTTTTTCGGGTATTTGCCCCTCAAGTTCTGGGAGAAATCCAAGACCATCCTTACAAGGCAGCTATCCTCCAGACAATGCTTGCCATTTCCTGGGAAACCAAAATGTTGCAATGGGAATATGACCCATCCGATGGCGAAATCCGTGCCATTATTGAGTTTCCTTTAGAAGACTCGATTCTCACAGAAAGACAATTTCATCGGTGTCTGAGTGGATTAATTCAGATTGTGGATGGCATAGCAATACCTCGCCTGAAAGAAGTGATGGCAACAGGCCTCGATCCGGGGAATATAGAACTTGGGGAAAGACTATTACTCAGTATCCAAGAAGAAGCCCCAGGATTGTTAGATTTACTAGAAAAAGCAATGGAAGCGCGAAAAAAGCGAGGAAGTTTTCCTAGTGAGTCAGACGGATCATCACTTAAATAGCTATACTCCAAAGTGATACCCTCACTATATACTGAAATTTTCTGGGGCTGGATATTATGACATCCTATGCAACCTCCTCTGCCAAAGCGGAAATGAGCGAACTCCGGCGGTTAAAAGCCTTACTACCACCAGAACTGCAAAGCTGGGTCACGGTTGAAGGCACAACTGAGGTCAATCCACCCCTGGTTCGCTGCGAAGAAATTGGTAAAGACCAGGTAGAAATTCAAATTGATTTGGTGAAATGGGATGCCCTCGCAATGGATCAGCGTAATTTGCTGTTCTGGCATGAGGTTGCTCGCGTTCAAAATGACACAATTCCTAAAGATGGTTGGGAAATGGCAGCATTAGCCATCGGTTTAGGTGGTGCTGTCGGGGAATTGTGGGTACAAGATGGATTGCTGCTGGTGTTAGCTTTGTCGCTTTGTGGCGTGTCAGGCTGGCGACTGTACCAAAAGAATAATGGGGAAAAGCAACTAAGAGAATTGCTCAATGCTGATGAGAAAGCGATCGCTTTAGCAACTCGTTTTGGTTATAGTCTCCCCAATGCCTACAAGAGTCTCGGTAGCGCCTTGAAAACCCTGATTGATAATACTCCTAGTAAGCGCCAACGGTCGAGATACGAAGCAAGACTCTCTGCCCTCAAACGCAGTGCCAATAAGGCAAAAGCTAAATCAAAAACTCCAGATGAGGGCGGGTTGTAATTAGTTAGGAGTTAGGAGTTAGGAATTATGAGTGAACTCGAAACTTCAAACTCCTCGTTCCTCACTCCTCACCCTGCCTTTGACTGGATGCCTACTCAGGGTGCTGCTGCCTCCCTGATTAGCAGCAGCACCCCAATTACGATTTCATAAAATCTTACTTTTTTCTTGACTACATCTTTATCAAACTCAAATTTTACAACTGGTTCAGCATTTTATGCGTTTGGGGGATCACGCGCACGTGCTTGACAAACCCCTTCATCAAAGCTTGCCACGTCAAAACTTGATCGCTGGTAGGCGCAAGTACAGGTACTGGAGAAAATTGTTCTGGTACTGCCAAAGGCGTAACAGGTTGTAAAAATACTGAGATATCTGGACTAACCTCTGCCACCAACGAAGCTGAACGTTCCAACTCGGCGGGATCTGTGTTTTGAGACACAATTATCTTGACAAAAACATTTAAATATGAGTCATAACATAACTGGAGAAATTTACTATGTTCTTGCCAATGACTTTCGCCGCTAACACTGGGCAATTTGAAATCCATACCTACAGAGTCTAAGTATGGGATAATCATTGCTAGTTGTTCTGGGCGATGTCCGCCGGTTTCTAAGTATATAGGTAGACCAGTTATGGTTCGCACTTGGGGTAGAAACTGCGTTAGAAATGAGGCATGAAGAAGTGGTTCGCCGCCAGTTAAGCTAATGCTATCGTGTAGATAAGGTAGATTTTGCTGTTCCACCCATTCGACTAATATGGGTAATGGAACGGGGTTAGAGTGGATTTCAAAATCGCGCAATCCAGGCGATCGCTCTATCCGACAAGTAGTAGGCGCACTCCAAGTGTGGGCACTATCACAAAAGTGACAGCGCAAATCACACAAAGCAAAACGAATAAATATCTGACGTGTCCCTACATTCAGTCCTTCCCCTTGAATGGCAGAAAAGACCTCAATCAGGCGTGCGGTAGGTGTAACCGTATTTTTAGCAATCATTTGATCAGAGCAACGCGATCGCGCTGCGTCGGCACAACAGCAAGGATGTTTTTTGGCTTCTTGTTCTATTGTGAATCGTCGCTAGCGATCTCCAATCTCAGCCCCGGTAAATAGTAGTTAGTCCTAATTACCACTAATTCCGATATTAGATTCAGTAATTTTGTAGGACAAAGTAATGTTTGGCATATTAGATTATACATGGCAACGAAAGTGCAGAGCTTCATGACTAGCCAACCGACAGAGCTCGATTTTTCAGTTAATTCCCTAAACGACATGGCTATAGTGCAGGTGCCGACGCGGTTGAGCGTGCTCGAGGCTTTAGGCTTTAAGCAAACCTGTCAAGGCTTAATCCAGCCCAATTCACATCCCAAGCAAATTATCATTGACTTTCACCAAACTACTTTTATCGATAGTAGTGGTTTAGGTGCCCTGGTAAGTAATTTTAAATACGCTCAAACTCAGGGGATTACATTAACACTGCGGAATGTAACACCTCAAGTCATGGCAGTTCTAAAACTCACAGGGTTGGATCAGGTTTTTCCTCTAGAGCTTCTAGGGGATCGGTCGTTAATAGAACAAGATGACGTAATAGATAGTCGGAAGACAACTTCCCGTCAAGTAGAGCAGTTACCCACTACTCACCCTTCTATGGCATCTTGGATGAAACGGTTCTTAGATATTGTCGGGTCAGTGATTGGTTTATTAATTACAGGAATTTTGTTTATTCCAATTGCGAGCGCTATTCAAATTAACGCTCCCGGACCCATTTTCTTTAGTCAAATTCGTTGTGGCTGGATGGGGAAACAGTTTAAGATTTGGAAATTCCGCTCTATGTGTGTAGATGCAGAAGCGAAGAAATCCCAAGTTAAAAACCAAGTGCAAGGTGCTTTTTTCAAAAATGAGAATGATCCCAGAATTACTAAGGTAGGGCGCTTTTTACGGCGAACTAGTCTTGATGAATTACCCCAATTTTGGAACGTCCTCAAAGGAGAGATGAGTTTAGTAGGCACTCGACCACCGACACCCGATGAAGTGGAACGCTATGAAGTACCAGAGTGGCAACGTTTAGATGTAAAACCCGGTATGACTGGCGAATGGCAAGTAAATGGACGTTCTACAGTCCGTAGTTTTGAAGATGTAATTCGCCTAGATTTGCAATATCAAAAAAATTGGAGTTTGGTGTACGATTTAAAGCTAATTTTCAAAACTATAGCTATTCTATTTAATAGAAACAGTGGTGCTGTTTAGCTAACTACCCATATTCACAATTTTTTGCTAACTTCCAATCACGATAATAGTTAGATTTACCCAAGCCTATGTTTAGGCTTGGGTAAATTTTAGGTTTCTACAGTACCACGCAAGTGTCATTCTCTGCTTAACAAGTAAAAAGCAAAAAGTGATTCTCCACGTGAATGGCAATATGCTGCTATGAATCGGGAAAAGATTTCGTCGACATAAATAATGTTTAAAACTACTGGTTTCAAAGCCTAAATCTAACGTGAGTTCGACGGATAGGAAAGCACAAAAAGCTTGCTATGTATGAATTTGC
>NZ_JAVRBM010000070.1:0-46345 GCF_034531255.1 Nostoc sp. ChiQUE01b
CAAGTGCGGGAGCTATATCAACAAGTGCGGGAGCTATATCAACAAGTGCGGGAGCCATATCAACAAGTGCGGGAGCCATATCAGCAAGTGCGGGAGCCATATCAGCAAGTGCGGGAGCTATATCAGCAAGTGCGGGAGCCATATCAGCAAGTGCGGGAGCTGTTGGTTCTAAAATGAAATTGGATTTCATTGCTGACACACCCTAGCTTATGCAAGACTTTAGACAAGAAATAAATGCCAAAGCTTCTATAGATTTGGAACAGTGAAGAACTTGGTATTCTCCCGTTGCTGATGTTTATTACAATGCAAGACCGCACTATCCAAAGGAACTAATCGATCGGTCTGTCGCTTTAGCCCAACTTGACTCAGATGCATCGATTCTTGAGGTTGGTTGTGGCTCAGGAAATGCGACGGTAGCTTTTGCTCAATTTGGTTTTTCAATGACCGACAAAGACTTATGATACAAGCCCCTCTCTTACAAAGTTCTGATGCCAACTCTTGGAGACGCACTCGCGTTCGGCGGGCTACGCCAACGGAGGAAACCTCTGCTCAGACTTTGCGCTAAATTTATTTATGGGGATTATTAATTTTGAATTTTGAATTTTGAATTTTGAATTCGGAGCGTACCCCTTTGGGGAAGCAAGCTACGCGCAGCGTCTCGTAGAGAAGCGACGTCACGTGTATTAAGCCAAACCAGGATTTTTGTCATTTGGCACAACACAACTGCGATCAATATCCAAAGTCTCTAATTGTAAGTCAGAAACTTTTATGAAACTCTACTATGTAACTTTAAATAATCCAGATGAAGCACGCCAAATTGGTCGGGCATTACTGGAATGTAAGTTAGCAGTTTGTGTCAATTGGTTCCCGATTACTTGTGTTTATAGTTGGCAAGGAGAAATTACTGAAGAACCAGAAGTTGTTTTAATTATCAAAACTCAAGATGGTTATGCTTTAGAAATAGAAAAGCTTATTCAAGAGCATATTACTTATACTAATTTTATCGCCGAAATTTCTCCGACAGCAGTTAATCAGGGTTTTGTCAATTGGTTGAATGCAGAAGTTTCACCGCGCTAAGGGACTTCCAATTAAAAAAATAATCAATCGTTGTGTAGGCAGGGGGGCAGGGGGAGAAATAAAACTATCATTTAAATAAATTGGTTAATTTATTCTCTGGAAATCCCTAACAATAGAAATTACCTAAGAAGACAACGCAAATAGAGATATACAAGGTATAAAGGCAGAGAAAATTGCTTGGGGCAAAATATGAACCTGCCACGGGTGTGATTAACGCTCCTGCAAAATATGAAAGAATAGAATACTTTTTAAATAGTGTATTTGCCCCTACAAGTTATGCCTCGAAAGCCTTATTTTAACTATTTTAATGGAGGTCAAAAATGGCAGTTCTCAAACTAGAAAATGGAACTTTCCACACCGATTTAATTAATATTTCCCAGGAATTAGCCCCCCTGAATATTCAAATTAATCGCCTGACTGTAGCAGATAACCCTAAACTCCAACATTTATTGGCACAGGATAGTCTCAACGAAGACGAAAAAGAACAAGTACTCAAAGCAATAGATAGTTACTTTGAGCAACTACAACAGACAGCCGGCTATAAATCTCGTGATTTGGTTGTCCTTCATCAAGGGATTTCTAACCTTGATGAGTTAATGGCAAAGTTTGACAAAATTCATACCCATGCAGATGATGAAATACGCTACATCATTGATGGAGAAGCGATTTTTGGTTTTGTACTTTCTGATGGTAGTCAAGTAGAACTGACAGTACAACCAGAAGAATGTATCAACATCCCAGCTGGAACCGAACATTGGTTTTATCTCACCCCAGCAAGGCGGGTGAAAGCAGTACGCTATTTCATCACCACAGAAGGTTGGATACCCCAATATACAGGCAGAGAAATTCGCATCCGCCAACCCCTGGTGAGGTAAATTATAAATTATCAAACATTACAAATTACAAATTAGTATGAAGCGGATTGTTTTTTGTGACTTTGATGGCACTATTACAGTTGACGAAACTTTTGTTGCGGTTCTGAAAAAGTTTGCACCAGTACTTTCTGCAAAACTACTGCCTGAAATGTATGCAAAAAGGCTGACACTGCGAGAGGGAGTCAAGGAAATTCTGCAATCAATTCCATCTGCAAGTTATCCAGAAATTCTAGAATTTACTAAACCTCAATTAATGCGTCCTGGGTTTATAGAATTGTTAGATTTTCTAGAGTTTCAGGGAGTTTCATTAATAGTAATTTCTGGAGGACTACGGGGAATGGTAGAGGTTGTTTTGGATCGGATAGTAGATAGAGTAGAGAAAATTTATGCTGTAGATGTCGATATTAGCAGTACTTATTTAAAAGTAATTTCTCAATACGAAGGAGATACAGAACTGATTGCTAAGGTGCAGGTTATGGATCAGTACCCAGCCGATGAAAAGATCGCTATTGGTGACTCCATCACCGACTTAAATATGGGATTGCAAGCTTCTGTTGTCTTTGCACGCACTCCCTTAACACAATATTTAGATGAACGCCAAAAACCCTATATTCCCTGGAATGATTTTTTCCAAATTCGTGATTATTTAGCAAAATCATGGAGTTAAACCCAACAATAGCAGATCCTCGTTTGCAACTAATTGCCACTGCTCAGTGTTTTTACCAACAAGGTTGGATGCTAGGAACTGCCGGCAATCTCTCTGCTCGATTAGCCGATGGTAGTTTTTGGATTACAGCTAGTGGTAAATCTAAGGGTGAGTTATTACTCAACGATTTTGTTCTTATTGCTCCAGATGGCAAAATAGAAGCATCAGCTACCCAGAAGCTACCTTCAGCTGAAACAGCTATTCATCAACTACTTTACCGCCTGTTTCCAGAATCACTTGCTTGTTATCATATACATTCTATTGAGAGCAATTTGGTTTCTCGCTTAGTTAAAGGTGATACTTTACCTTTACCACCGCTAGAAATGCTCAAAGGTTTGGGAGTTTGGCAAGAAAATCCCTATTGTGTAATACCAATTTTTGCTAATCATCTCCAAGTTGCCCAGATTGCTGGTGATATTGAACAACGCTTTGCCGTCATTCCACCGCAAATATCCGCATTACTAATTCGAGATCATGGTTTGACAGTTTGGGCTTGTTCTGCTGAAGCTGCTCGTAATTATATTGAGTTATTAGACTACATCTTTCGCTACATGGTTGCCGCCATTCGGTTAGGCATAAATATGTGAATCAGACTAACTATTGACTATTGACTCTTGATTATAAACTAATGGCTAATAATGTATAGCAACCGATTTGATTTTTGAACAAAATTAGGTTTTTGTAGGGTGCGTTAGCATTTTGCGTAACGCACCATTCTTAAGGATTCGGTGCCGTACTTTCTGCGCTAACGCACCCTACGTATCTTTTCAAAAATCAAATAGTAGTCCTATAGGTCAGACGCTCACCTACCGTTCAGCATTACGAAAAAAGTACCTTGAACTAATTTTATATTTATTCAAGAAATAATCGCTGAACATCGGCTGAAGCTTCTGATTTTTGAACCCATTAAAGAAGAGGTTTTGCTATGGAAAGAATAAACTACGGTGAATTAGTGCAGACAATCCTGAAACGTCATTCAATTCATCACTCGAATGATGATACAGAAGTACAGTTAATTTTTGATACAGAGCGTGACCATTATCAAGTTATTCATTTGGGATGGGAAGAACTGAGACGAGTTTATGGTTGCATCATGCATATTGATATTAAGAACGGCAAAATTTGGATTCAGCGTGATGGAACTGAGAGCGGAGTAGCAAATGAGTTAGTAACTGCTGGAGTGCCAAAACAAGATATTATTTTGGGTTTTCATGCTCCCTACAAGCGGAAGTTTACTGAGTTTGCAGCAGGTTAGGCAAAATAACTGTAGGAGTTATCAGTTATGAGTGATGAGTTATAAATTTTTAACTCATCACTTATAACTCATAATTCATAACTCATTTTCTGTAGCGATCGCTCTTGGGATATTACCAACAGCTGCCAGTAGCACTGTAAAGGTAGAACCTTCAGATAATTTACTTTTTACAGAAATAGATCCACCACAGCGTAGCAGCAATTGCTGTACAATTGTTAACCCCAACCCAGCACCACCAAAATCTTCGGTTGCTGCTGTACGCACACGATAAAACCGATCGAAGATTTTGGGAATTTCGTTTTCGGCAATACCGATACCTGTGTCGCGGAATTCTAATTGGACATAATCGCCTTGATTACGGGCACGTACCCATACTTGACCTCCATTAGGGGTAAACTTAAGACTGTTGTGCAGCAGATTAATCACAATTTGTCTTAGCTTACCAGTCACGCACCAAACAGACGGGAGTTCAGTCGGTACGGTGTAGGCTAGCATAATTCCTTTTTCTTGGGCTACAGGTTGGTAGGTACTGACTACTCCAGGTACTATATCTGAGAGACGCACCAACTCCAAAGTCGTCCCCTCCAAATTCTGTTCTAGTTCCACCAGTTCCAAAAAACCAGTAATCAGAGAGTTTTGCTGATCGCACTGGGTATTTAACATCTGTAAATAACGTTGTCGTTGTGGGGGTTTAAGATTAGGAGAATTTAATAACGAAAGTGCTGTCTTCATGTGCGTCAAGGGTATACGCAGTTCCTGACAGACATTTTTCAGGTATTCATCTTTGAGTTTTTCTTTGTTGTGCAGTTCTTGATTTTGCTGCTCCAACTTATTAGTGCGTACTGTGATGATTTGACGATTAATTTCATCTTGTCGGAGGAGTTGTTTTGCCAACAATTGATTCATCAGTACCGGTTGGGGCACGGGTGGGCAAATAAAACTAGCAGGTAAAATTGAGGATGATTCTGGTGCGTTGACGCCTAGCGGTGAGGGGGTCGCAGTCTTCTCTGCGAGACGCTCCGCGAAGGCGGTTCCCGTCGATTGCGATAGCGCAGCGTTAGCGACGTTAGGCGCGTCACCCCCGAACCCGAAGGGCTTGTCGTTAGACATCCCTTGTTGGATACCATTTAATACTTGCTGAATTACTCTCCCCTCAACAGTAGTTATAATCAGCAACGGCTGGTTTTTATTAGTATTTACCTTCCCTGATGTCTGATTTTTGCGTTTTTTAAGTGGTCGATGAGCCAAAATTAAACTGCAAAACTGGGGCGATAACACGATCAGAAAGTTTTCCCGTCGCATTTGGCTATCTGGTGGTAGATGAACGGGGACATAATGAGAGGATGGGGATGAGGGAGATGAGGGAGATGAGGAGGTATTTAATCTTCCCTCTCCCTTGTCTTCCCCTGCTTCCCCTGCTTCCCCTGCTTCCCCTGCTCCCCCTGCTTCCCCTGCTCCCCCTTTCCTACTCTCCTCAATCTGGCAAGTATAAATGAGACTAGACGCACCTACCGAGGATTGATAACGCGCTAATTCTGATTGCCAAATTTTATCTGGTGGTAGCTTCACCCAGAGAGTGGCTGCAATTTGCTGCTCAATGAGTAAGTCAATTTGCGCTCTTACCAGTGATAGCAGAGTAGCAGGACTGAGGGATAATGGTTTAGGAGGCGCTTGCACTCCCATAACCAGTTGATAAACAGACAGATCCTTAGCCAAAGAAACATTCATGAGTCAAGCACAACTTGGATGAAGCAAGAAATAATTCTGTCTTCGATTTTCACCTTTATATGTGCATTTTTTACAAAATCACCACGGAAAGAAACATTAACTATAAAAAACTGTACCTAGAGGGGAATGGGGAATGGGGAGTGGGGAAGAGTTACCAATGTCCAATGCCCAATGCCCAATGCCCAAATTAACGTTCTATTTTCAGTCTTTGCTGTAAAGCGTCGCGTGCGTGTTCTCGGTCGTCAAAATGGATTTTTTCAGTACCAAGAATTTGGTAGTCTTCGTGACCTTTACCAGCAAGCAGCACTCCATCACCGGGTTGTGCTTGTAAAATAGCGGTACGAATTGCGATCGCCCGATCGCAAATTACTGTTGGCTGCACTGTGTCAGCTATTCCCGCCAAAATATCTTGCAAAATCCTTTCTGGGTCTTCAGTTCGGGGATTGTCTGATGTCACCACTGCCACATCAGCTAACTCAGCAGCAATTTTACCCATTTTTGGGCGCTTAGTGCGATCGCGATCGCCTCCACAACCAAATACACAAATCACTTTGCCAGGTATAAACGGACGCGCAGCTTTCAATAAATTTTCCAAGCTGTCGGGTGTGTGAGCATAATCCACAATCACGCTAATATCTTGCTCAGTACTAATCTGTACTCGTTCCATCCGTCCGGGAACTCCGGGAAACTCAGGTATTACATTTGCCACTAACTGCAAATCTAGCCCTAAGTGCAAAACTGCTCCGACAGCCGCGAGAAGATTTTCTAAATTATATTGTCCGACTAGGGGCGATCGAAAAGCCACGTCACCTTTTGGTGTATGTAATGTCCCACTAACACCATTTGGCTGGTAACTTAAGTCACTCATCCATAAATCAGCGCTGTTGTTGTTGACGCTGTAACTCCAAATCCGTTCGGAATCCAACGAGGCAATTAACCGCTTTCCATAAGAATCATCAGCATTAATTATTGCCCGTCCTTTGAGATAATTAGGACTAAATAACAATGCTTTGGCAGCAAAGTAATCTTCCATATCGCTGTGATAGTCGAGATGGTCTTGAGTAAGATTACTAAATACCGCCACCTCAAATTCACAACCCAACACTCTACCTTGGGACAAAGCGTGAGAACTGACTTCCATCACCCCAAACTCACTTCCAGCCTTTACCGCCTCTGCTAGCTGCTGTTGCAGTTCCACTGCAAAGGGCGTAGTGTGGGCAGCAGTTTGCTCAAAACCTGCCCAACGAGTGTAGAGAGTTCCCATCAAAGCTGTAGCTAAATTAGCTTGCCCTAGTAGAAATTCAATTAGATGAGTAGTTGTAGTTTTGCCATTTGTACCAGTTACGCCTACCAACTTGAGTTTTCGCCCTGGATAACCATAAAAAGCACTGGCTATCTGGGCACAAGCTTGAGTGATGTTACTTGCACTAATGACCACAGCCTGATTTGTGGGAGGATTTTTTTGTGCAGCTTCGGGAGAAACGATCGCAGCTACCGCCCCCGATGCGATCGCACTTTGCCAAAATTCCCCACCATCAACCCGCGTTCCTGGCATCCCAATAAACAAATCTCCCACACGACAAGCATGGGAATTCGTTTTTAAACCCCTAACTTCCACATCCTCCAAAGTTGGATAACTAGGCAATTGCTCAACACTGTCTACCGCTGTTAGTAATTCCCGCAATTTCATTTTGTGAACCTCGTCACATTCTTGATCTTGCGCTTATTCTGCATTATTTTTTTCTAATTGGCTAAATATTTACGCAACATTTGCTCCAACTGCTGCACACTAGCACGAGGAGAAGGACGTGGCAATAGTTTCTCACTCTCCTCTTCTTCCTCAGCGCCCTCTGCGCCTCTGCGGTTCGATAAATAAAGTACCGGTACTTCATACTGATATGCAGCAAACCAATCTTCACGAGTCGTAATATCCCTAATTTCCAACTTGAAACTGAGATTTTGGATTTGTTCTAGCTTTTCTTGCAAGCCTTCACATAAATGACAGCCGGGTTTACTGTATAAAATTAATCGCATTCTTGATTTGAGTTGGTGCAAGAAGTTATAAGTTTAGAATAACGTAGACGCTTTTGCAGGCTACCGCAGAGGCGCGGAGGGCACAGAGCAGGAGAGATGAGAAGAGAAGGGTAGACAATTTCAAAGTCCCTCTCCCAAGCTTGGGAGAGGGATTTAGGGTGAAAGCTCATTCATCCCACCTTCCGCACCCTAACTGTCATGACAGCGCATGAAGATGTCGTTCTTGAGTGTGTAGCTAATATGACATCAAGTGAATCGAATGAAATTAATGCTGTTGAAGTAGATGGTGTCCGGTTTGAAACTCTAGTACCGGAGCGAATGTTGTGCTTACCAAAAAAAAATCTAGTACAGAGACTTCTGAGCAATTTGGAATTTTTATTACCAGTACCGCCAGGATATTTTTCCCCTAAATATTCTGTACAGATTGGTATACGGATTATTAATAACACCTCAACCCCCCTTAGATTTAGCTTTTATTTCACCATACTTCCAGAACTAGTGAATGCATACGGTCCAATTCCATTGGAGGGTGGTTGGATTAGAGCTTCAGCATCTTTAGAATCTGATTACCCTCTCGCTATGCCAGGAGAGAGTGTAACATACTTTCCTGAGATAAAATTTTTTGGAACTTGGGGTAATCGATTTGGACTTAGCATCACCAGTGGAGATAGTGGTACATGGTTTTTTCAATCTCTCAAGCCAGGTAATTATCAGTTCCGATTTATCTATAACAGTCCAAATGAAAAGGCAACATTGTACAGTTCTGTGAGTAGAGATATGAACTTAATAGAAGGGATTAGGACGGGTGAAGTATTAACTCCGTTTGTAGAGTTACATTTAGCCCAGCTTTGAAGTAAAGCTAAATTTTTATTCTCAACAAGACTCACAGGGCGAAGGCACGGCAGCTAATATGACATCAAGTGAATCTAATGAAATTAATGCCGTTGAAGTGGATGGTGTCCGGTTTGAAACTCTAGTACCGGAGCAAATGTTGTACTTACCAAAAAAAAATCTAGTACAGAGACTTCTGAGCAATTTGGAATTTTTATTACCAGTACCGCCAGGATATTTTTCCCCTAAATATTCTGTACAGATTGGTATACGGATTACTAATAACACCTCAACTCCCCTTAGATTTAGCTTTTATTTCACCTTATTTCCAGAATTAGTTAATACATACGGCCAAATTCCATTGGAGGGTGGTTGGATTAGCCTTTCATCACCCTTAGAATCTGATTACCCTTTCGCCATGCCAGGAGAGAGTTTGACATTCTTTCCTAATATAGAAATCTTTTGGATTTGGGGTAATCAATTTGGAATTAGCATCCTCAGTGGAAATGGTGGTAAATGGATTTTTCATACTGTCAAGCCAGGTAATTATCAGTTCCGATTTATCTATAAGAATCAAAATGAAAAGGCGACACTGTACAGTTCTGTGAGTAGAGATATGAACTTAATAGAAGAGATTTGGATGGGTGAAGTATTAACTCCGTTTGTGGAGTTACATTTAGCCCAGCTTTGAAGTCAAGCTAAATTTTTATTCTCAACAAGACTCACAGGGCTAAGGCACAGCAGTTCTGAAACCTCTGCTGGATAAGGATCTTGATCAAAAAATAGCCTAAATTTTAAAACGCTCAAACCTTTGCTATTAAACGATTCTTATACTTTAGATGCGTTTGCCCTAAGTCTTTAACATCTTCATTTACTTATCTCAGACTTATCTCTTTAGTGTCAGTTCTTATTGCTCGTTATTGACAAAAGATTTTGATGCCATTTTTTCTGATTCATGGTTGCTCAAATCTCTTTTTTGACTAATAATGTCTGTTTTGATTCTCACTTGATTTTTTTCTCTCCGTAATTTCCCTTTGTGACAGTTAGGGGTGCGGAAGGTAGGATTGATTCATCAAAGAAGTCTAATGACCAAATTCTGTAACAATGATTAACAACCAGCCAGAATACTGTATTTAAGCTACTCATGAGCCAAAGTTCTCAAAACAGCCCTTTACCAGGCAAACCTGTTTTATCATATTTCCAGTGGTTATACGCCTTCTGGAAATTCTCTCGCCCTCACACGATTATCGGTACAAGTCTGAGTGTTTTGGGTTTATATTTAATTGCCATTGCCATAAGTAGAGACGCGATTAATCATATCTCTACAGACGCGATGAATCGCGTCTCTACAAACGCGATGAATCGCGTCTCTACAAACGCGATGAATCGCGTCTCTACAAACGCTATGAATCTTGTCTCTACGTATTCCCTACTCCCTGTCTTTGGTGCATGGATTGGTTGTCTGTGTGGCAATGTCTACATTGTGGGGCTGAATCAATTAGAAGATGTGGAAATTGACAAGATTAATAAGCCTCATTTACCCTTAGCGTCTGGTGAGTTTTCTCAGCAAACTGGGCAATTAATTGTCGCTTTGACTGGGATTTTGGCGCTAGCTGTGGCGTGGCTAACTGGCCCGTTTTTATTGGGTATGGTAGCAATTAGTTTGGCCATTGGTACTGCTTATTCTTTACCACCAATTCGCTTGAAACAGTTTCCTGTTTGGGCGGCGCTGTGTATTTTTTCGGTGCGCGGTACGATTGTTAACTTAGGGCTATATCTGCATTACAGTTGGGCATTGCAACAAAGCCAAACGATTCCGCTCGTGGTGTGGGTGTTGACATTATTTATTTTAGTGTTTACCTTTGCGATCGCGATCTTTAAAGATATCCCCGATATGGAAGGCGATCGCCTCTACAATATTACTACTTTCACCATCAAACTTGGGCCCCAAGCTGTGTTCAATCTGTCTCTTTGGGTAATAACTGCCTGCTATCTGGGAATAATTCTAATTGGGGTGCTAAACGTCGCCTCAGTTAACGCCATATTCCTGGTAATTACTCATTTGGGTCTTTTGGCTTGGCTGTGGTTGCGGAGTTTGACGGTAGACTTACGAGATAAAAGTGCGATCGCTCAATTCTACCAATTTATCTGGAAACTCTTTTTTATAGAGTATCTAATTTTTCCTATCGCCTGTCTTTTGGCTTAGACAATGCTAGAAACCTTTCCCACTAGTTCGATTATCGCTGCTGTTGTAGTTGTTCTGAGTCTGTCAATCCTTGGCTATTTCGCTTGGAAAACTTTGATCACCTCAGACTTGTTTCAAAAAGGCATCAATTTTGTCCAAGCAAAAGATTATCAAGGTGCAGAAGCAGCTTTTCGCAAAGTGATTTCCATCAACTCTACAAATGATGTAGTACGCTTGTTTTTGGGAGATGTTTTAAACCAGCAAGGACAAGTAGAGGAAGCAACAGAATTATTTCGGGAAGTAATTCGCCGTAGTCCGAAAAATCCTGATGCTTACTTGCGTCTGGCGAATATCCTCATGCAGCAAGAGCGAGAAGAAGAAGCTAAAACTAACCTACTACAAGCTAAAGATTTATTACAAAAACAGCGCCAACCTGAAAAAGCTAAAAAAATCACTCAACTGTTAGATAAAATGAGTGCTAAGTCAAGCGAATCTTAACTTTAATGAGAATTGCAAGAGATTAAATTTTCCTGTTCTGTCTCCTACTTTTTTTGCCATTCCCATCATTATGGTGAGAATGGTTTTTATTTAGTAACTTACTAGTGTATACCATAATTATGTCTGCAATTTCCGCAGGTTTGACCACTCTTTTTATAGCCATTACAATTGCAATCGGATGCGCGAAAAGCTCCATAGCCGCAATTAATTGATTTAGCCTTTAGAAGATAAAATATTGGGAATTTTAAATAATTTATTTTTGTAAAACAGCGATGATACTAACAGTCTTTTTGTTTTGTAAATACATATTCATATTGTAGTCTTCTTAAGCGGTAAAAAATTAGACACACTGTATCAGTAAAATTTTTGTACTAGAATAATATTAAGCAATGGCAGAGATTTAGTAGTAGATTTTATAACTTAAACAATCAAGTATTTATGTCAAATATAATATCAGAATTGTGGACTAACTTTTGGACATCAGAATCATTTATTCCACATGGACACTGCTATCTATGGCAAACGAATTTAGTTTGGTTACACATATTATCTGACGCATTCATTGCACTAGCTTATTACTCGATTCCAGCTACACTCTTCTACTTTGTCCGCAAGCGACAAGATTTGCCTTTTGATTGGATTTTTTTGCTGTTTAGTGGATTTATCGTAGCTTGCGGCACTACTCATTTAATGGAGATTTGGACACTTTGGCATCCAACCTATTGGATGTCAGGGTTTCTCAAAGCAGTAACTGCAACAATATCTGTAATTACAGCAGTAGAGCTTATACCTCTAGTTCCCCAAGCACTGGCACTTCCTAGCCCTACTCAATTAGAACAAACAAATCAAGAACTTCAAACACAAATATCCGAACGCTTATGGGTAGAGGAGGAACTGCGAAAATACCAGAATCATCTCGAAGAAATGGTTGCTGTTCGCACCAATGAAATTACTAAGACTAACGAGCAATTACAACAAGAAATCCTTGAACGCCAACGCATCTTAGAAATTCTCCGACAAAGCGAAGAACGCTACCGTTACTTAGCTGAGGCAATTCCTCAACTTGTCTGGACAACTAAACCTAACGGTGAATGTGATTTTTTTAATCAAAATTGGTGCGAATACACAGGGCTAACATTAGAGCAATCTTTGGGTTCTGGTTGGTTAGCTGCATTGCATCCAGATGATGTTCAAAGAGCTGATAAAGTGTGGTCTGATGCTGTAAAAAATAGCACTATATATAACAATGAATATCGCTTTAAACGAGCAACTGATGGCTCCTATCGTTGGCAGCTAGCGCGAGGTTTACCACTCAAAGATGAGCAAGGTATTGTAGTCAAGTGGTTTGGAACCTGTACAGATATCCACGAACAAAAACAAATACTTGAAAAACGAGCGCACTTGCTGGAATTAGAACAAGTAGCACGAGCGAAAGCAGAAACAGCCAATCGAATTAAAGATGAATTCTTAGCCATCCTCTCGCACGAACTACGCACTCCACTCAACGCAATTCTCGGCTGGTCAAAGTTGTTGCAAACCCGCAGGTTAGACGAAACAAAGACATCTGAAGCACTAGCCACAATCGAGCGGAATGCTATCTTACAAGTTCAACTCATTGAGGATTTACTGGATATTTCCAGAATTTTACAAGGCAAACTGACGCTGAATATTACCAAGATTAATCTAAAGTCTACGGTATTGTCGGCATTACAGACAATGCAATTAGCAGCAGAAACAAAATTGATTGAGGTGAATACAGTATTTGAACCGGGTGTGGGGCAAATCATGGGCGACTCGACTCGTTTGCAGCAAGTCGTCTGGAATCTCCTTTCTAACGCAATCAAATTTACACCGAGAGGAGGAAAGGTAGAAGTGCGACTCCAGGAAACTGATGGCTATGCTCAAATAATTGTTAGCGATACAGGTAAGGGAATTAGCGCTGACTTTTTGCCATTCGTGTTTGATTACTTTCGCCAAGCAGATAGCACCTATACGAGAAATTTTGGTGGATTAGGACTGGGATTAGCAATTGTGCGTAATATCATCGAAATGCATGGTGGCATCGTCAAAGCAGATAGCCACGGCGAGGATAAAGGGGCAATATTTACTGTTAGCTTACCGCTTCTGGCCGATGAAAGTCCAAGGTTGACGGATAAACAAAACTACCCTGCATTTTTAGCTACTAACTCCTTACCTCTGAATGGCATTAGGATTTTAGTTGTTGATGATGATACTGATTCACGAGATTTTGTTGCTTTTGTATTAGAGCAAGATGGGGCTTTTGTGATGGCAGTATCTTCTGCTGATGAAGCATTAAAAACTTTAGCAGAGGTCAAGCCAGATGTGTTAGTCAGCGATATTAGTATGCCCGATATGGATGGCTATATGTTAATACATGAAGTGAGAACTCGGACATCAGAACAAGGTGGACAAATCCCAGCAATTGCCTTGACTGCTTTTGCAAGAAACAATGACTACGAAAAAGCCCTAAAAGCTGGGTTTCAGATGCATTTATCCAAACCTCTTAACCCAGAAAAATTAATTGCAGCGATTGTTAAACTCATGGAAACAAAAGTGTCAGCTATTAACTAAAAACAACTTTTTACTTTTAAGAAATTACCATCTATTAGACTTCTTGCATGAATTAATGAGCTTTCACCCTAAATCCCTCTCCCACCCTTGTGATTTCGGCGAACTCATTTGTTGTTTCGGTGTGTCCATAACGCACCCTACAAAACGACTAGAAGAGTTGAAACCTATACTGGTCATACTTGTGTGTACACCGTAGCCCACCCTTGGGAGAGGAACTTTGAAATGTATCTTGTGTACATATAGACAATTATATGAGAGTACACTTGTATCAAGTTAGCTTAATCCCTTATAATTCCTGCTAAAATCCCCCTAAGAGCAAGTAAAGAAAGACTGGGGTATTTTAACGATCGCAATTAGCCGAACTTGATATTATATGTAAACCAAGCAAGTAAGGTAATAAAAATGCTGAAAAACAAGAATCTACTGGTAGCAGCTATTATCTGCTTGTGTTTGAGTAATGGGAATACTGCCTTTGGTAAAGATGTTGGCGTTATTTTAGCAAAAATTCAAAATACTCAGTCCGCAGTTATTCGGAACAAAAACGCAGTTGCTAACTTCCAGCAAGGAAGCAATCTCTATAAACAGGGAGATTTAAAAGGAGCAGAGGCGGCTTTTCGGAAGGCAATTGAACTCGAACCCAATTTTGCACAAGCTTATATTGCCTTGGGAAATACTCTCGACGATGGAGGTAAACCACAAGAAGCGATCGCCCAATACAATAAAGCCATTAGTCTCGATCCTCAAGACTCTAGAGCATACTTTAATCTGGGTTTGACTTTAGCAAGACTAAATCAGTTAGAACCTGCGATCGCACAATATCAGAAAGCCATCAGCCTTGAACCCAAGTATCCTGAAGCTCACTATAACTTAGGAAATGCTCTCTACGCTCAAGGCAAGCTCAAAGAAGCAGTTACTGAATATACAGCAGCAATTCGTCTCAAACCAGATTATGCACCGACTTATACTCGTTTAGGAAATGCTCTGTATGATCGAGGTGAGCTAGCAGAAGCAGTTACTCAGTATAAAAAATCCATTAGCTTCGATCCTAACTATGCAGACGCTCACTATTACTTAGGAAACGCCTTGTACGCTCAAGGAAAGCCAACAGAAGCAATCGCCAACTATACCCAAGCCATTCGTCTCGAACCGAAAAATCCAGCAGGTTATAATGCCTTGGGAAATACTCTATACGCTCAAGGCAAACTAGAAGAAGCGATCGCACATTACAAAAAAGCCATCAGCTTCGCTCCCAACTATGCAGACGCTCACTATAATTTAGCAAGTGCTTTTTACGCTCAAGGCAAGCTAACAGAAGCAATCGCTGGCTATACCGAAGCGATTCGTCTCGATCCCAAACACGCACAAGCTTACACAGGTTTGGGAAATGCGATGGACGATCGTGGTAAACCTCAAGAAGCGATCGCACATTACAAAAAAGCCATTAGCCTCGTACCTAACGATGCATTCACTTACTATAATTTGGGAATCACTTTGGGAAGACAACAACAGCCAAAAGAAGCGATCGTTAATCTTAAAAAAGCCAGAGAATTATTCCAAGCCGAGAAAAACAAGGAGATGGTTGAGCAAGTCGATCAGCTAATCCAAAAAATTAATATCCAGACAAATTGAATAAAGGGATTGGGGACTGGGGATTGGGGACTGGGGATTGGGGACTAGGAAAGAAGCAGGGAAGAAGAACTATTAACAAATGACAAATGACAAATGACAAATGACAAATGACAAATGACAAAAGAAAGGGGTAAAGTCTACCTCGTAGGTGCTGGGCCTGGAGATGCGGCATACCTGACAGTAAAAGCTCACAATCTCTTAGCTACTGCTCAAGTGTTAGTCTACGATGCTTTAGTAGATGCTCAATTATTGCAGTGCGTACCAGATGATTGCTTAAAGTTAGATGTCGGTAAACGCGGTGGCAAACCCAGTACAAGCCAAGCACAGATTAACAATTTACTGGTAAAGCACTGTCTGCAAGGAAAACAAGTTATACGGCTCAAATCAGGCGATCCGTTGATTTTTGGGCGTTGCACTTCCGAAATTGAAGCTTTGAAAGCATCCGGTTGTGATTTTGAACTAGTACCAGGAATTTCCTCAGCCCTTGCAGCACCTTTATTCGCAGGAATTCCCTTAACAGATCCGGTGTTAAGCCGCACTTTTGCAGTGCTTACAGCTCATGAACCAGAGGTTTTAGACTGGGAGGCACTGTCACGCTTAGAGACACTGGTAATTTTGATGGGAGGGCAACATCTACCAGAGATTGTAGATCAACTGGTAAAACACGGGCGATCGCACTTAACACCCATTGCCATCATCCGTTGGGCAGGAACTCCCGATCAACAAATTTGGACAGCGCAACTGGGCAATATTTTAGAACAAACCACCGGATTATCCCTTTCCCCGGCAGTAATTGTGATTGGCGAAGTTGTTGGGCTACGCAAGTACTTACAACCTGAGAAAATAGATTGTCAGGATTCGACTACAGCCAAAACTTTTAGCCTCCCTGTTATGTCAAGCAATTTTCCCCTATCTCCCCTTCCCCTTACTGGTAAAATGGTCTTGGTGACACGTTCAGTTAGCCAATCGAGTCAATTTAGCGATCGCCTCATTGCATCAGGTGCAACAGTCATCGAAATGCCTACCTTAGAAATCGGCCCGCCCTCCAGTTGGGAAGCTTTGGATCGTGCGATCGCTCATTTATCTGACTTTGACTGGTTAATTCTCACTTCTACCAATGGCATAGACTACTTTTTTGAAAGGCTAACTACCCAAGGTAAAGATAGCCGTGCCTTAGCTGGCATCAAAATTGCCGTCGTTGGTGAGAAAACAGCCCAAAGTCTCAAACAACGCTCTCTGCAAGCAGATTTTATTCCTCCCAACTTTGTTGCCGATTCTTTAGTGGAAAATTTCCCAGATAAATTAGATGGTAAAAAGGTGTTATTTCCCAGAGTTGAAAGCGGCGGTAGAGAAGTTTTAGTTAAGGAATTAACTCTCAAGGGAGCAAAAGTGATAGAAGTTGCGGCATATCAATCTTGTTGTCCTAGTAGTATCCCACCTGCGGCAAAGTTAGCTCTCCAAAACCGCAAGGTAGATGCAATTACCTTTGCCAGTTCTAAAACCGTACAATTTTTCTGTCAACTTACTAATGATATATTTTCCAACAACTCTGATGCTAGCCAAGTCTTAGAGGGAGTTTGTATTGCCTCTATCGGCCCCCAAACCTCCAAAACTTGCCATGATTTATTCGGACGTGTGGATATAGAAGCCCAAGAATATACTTTAGATGGTTTAACCCAAGCACTGATCGCATGGGCGACAAATTCTTAGATGAGGGAGCAGGGGGAGCAGGGGAAGCAGGGGAGCAGAGGAGAATTACAAATGACAAATGACAAATGACAAATGACAAAACGTATAATCGGCTTAACTGGCGGTATTGCCACAGGCAAAACTACTGTCACCAATTATTTAGCTAGCACTTATAACCTGCCGATTTTGGATGCAGATATTTATGCTAGAGAGGCAGTATCTCTAGGTTCGCCTATTTTGGGTGCGATCGCTCAACGTTATGGTGAACAAATTTTACTACCAGATGGCAGCCTTAACCGTCAAAAGCTAGGTGAAGTTATCTTTAATCGTCAAGATGAACGCAACTGGATAGACAATTTGATTCATCCTGATGTGCGTGCGAGCTTCCTCAAAGCAATTGCTCAGTCTTCGTCACAAATACTGGTGTTAGTAGTGCCTCTATTATTTGAAGCTGGGATGACTGATTTGGTAACAGAAACCTGGGTAGTGCGTTGTTCCCAAGAGCAACAACTACAAAGATTGATACAACGAAACCATTTAAATACGGAACAGGCACGAGCCAGGATTAACAGCCAATTATCCATCGAAGAAAAAGTGGCTCATGCAGATGTCGTTTTAGATAACTCTTCTACCCTAAAAATACTACTAAAACAGGTAGATGTAGCTCTAGGAACTACAAGTATTGACTAGATTATATAGCAATCCGATTTGATGGGCGTGAATTACTCGTAGAGACTAGGGACTGGGGACTTGGGGACTGGGGAAGGTGGGGCCCCCTCTGGGGATAAGGGGTAATGGGGATTGGGAAGAAGGAATAAAGGTGTACTGAGTTTTGTTCACGCAATCAAATATGAGTCCTATATTGATATTAAATGTATACATATATGACATTTTCAAGACATAAAAAGCTGATTAATTAATACTAGATAGTTAAGCAAAAAACTCATATCTCACAAAATATTGTCCAGCAGTTCGGTGATTTTACAGTTGAATCTGCGGTTAATAGTACTGTAGATTGAAAAGAATAGGCTTTTAAATAAATTATAAGTTCTATTTTTTAATTGTTTTTAAGTGCCTTCTCTTCAATCAGAACAGGTATGAACTTAAGTTTTAGTTTTTTAAATAAATTAGCTTTGGTTATCTCTCTAGGAACAGAATTAAAACAAAAAAATAAAATCCATGATTACAGACAACAACTTTGGGGAGGTGACTACATATTTGAGCGTCTCAATGAAGGAACAATCGGGTACATGACTGGAGTAGGGAAAAGCGTTAAAGCCTGCGATCGCATTATTTTACAAGAAGGTTGTGAATCTTATCAATATCAAGTTGAAGAAATTGATTACTATTCCGCTCCATCTGATATGTGGATAGCTTTACTCAAGCAAATACCGAATGACTAAATATTAAAGTCATCGAAAACTTACAAATTTAACTTCATTTTTAACGTCGTAAAAATCTCTCCATTTGGTGATGTTGGTCGCTAGCGTAGTTCTAACTTTTCTATTTTGCTCTCCTGATACAATTATCCTGTCATCAAGGGGGAACTGAGTAGCAACTTCTTTTTGAACAATTACATTTCTTAAAAGATTAATTTTGACTATTGTGCCGCTCGGATCTTGCCAATGTTCTAATTTCCACCAATGCTGCCAATATGAAATTTTTCCTTTATTGCGATACTTGCAGCAAAGCGCTTTAGCGCCTACGTATAAGCTGAAACCTTTATTGATTAAGAAATTGGACTTTTTCAATTTCACCAGAATTAGTCACAATAGAAAAAGTTTCACGCCTCAAACCAAAACTTTTACCCAACAACGTCGTTTACTTTCCTTAATTGGATAAAGTCGGACTAAGCTGTTGAAGAAACTCAATATTCAAATCTAGCTTTTCTCCTAACCATAGGGAATGAACTGCGTGGTCTGCCACAGCATTCCCGGTCTCAGGATGGACGAGAATATCCAATCCCTCACGATTGAGCATTAACCAAGGAACGACTTTATCAAACTGATTCGGTAAGAAAGCAACTTGATACATCGCTTTTGGATGAGGCCCGATGGGCTTGTCAAACCAGCGTCCGAGTTGCACGTCAAACCTAGCGCCTAATCCTTCGCGTACACGCGCAGCTACATCCCGACTTGCAGGATCGAAGTAAACATGAGCATGAAAACCAGCGATCTCGATAGTATCTTCTTTCATAGATCCACTTTTCGCTCTCAACTTTAATTTTGCATAGCGTCACACCGAAGTATTACCCATTTTAATTATGCCAGTTAAATGTCGAATAGCTTAGTAGTTAGTTAACCCTGAAAGCGCTTGTAGTTTCTTTGACAACTTTATCTATTTTAGGAGTAATTGAAAGATGCACAACATGCACTGAACAACGAGCATGGTGAAGAACGTAGTTACTCACACTACCGAGAAATAGTTCCATCAACCGAGAATGACCCCGACGCCCCATAACAATTAGGTCAGCGCCACAACTATGGGCTAAATCACAAATAATACGACCAGGATTACCAACATTTTGTGTAAATTCCGTAGTTACACCTGCTGTGTTTGCTTGGGCACAGAAAGATTGCAACATCTGGATTCCTAGATTTTTAAAGGTATCCCACTGTTGTTGATATAACTCAAAGCTTTGACTGGTCAATCCTGGATAGTAGTCCATATTAGACAGCATAGGTACATAAGGACTACCCTCTTCTTCGGAAGACAGGACGTGAAGTAACATTAAGCTAGATTGTGTTAACTTTGCTAAATCCAATGCTTCCTCAAAAACCTGTTGCCCTATTTCCGAACGATCTAATGCAACTAGAATCTTTTTAAACATCATATAGACCTCCGATTTCATTGGTAATTGGTCTTTACGGTTTCGGGTTTCCAGATATTAGATTGTCAAAAATGACTAATCCCTCAACTATGTTTAGCAACTTTTGAATTTTAAATATCTTAAAGATTTTCGCCCTATATTTATATTTATAGCAAAACAATTTGAGGAACTTGTGAAGAAAGCCAGCATTTATCTTTGAGCATCAGGGAGCATCTCATTTTGGAAGAAATATCTTTGAACCCTGAGCCTAAATCCCTCTCTCAAAGTTGATATGCACTAGTGCCGCAAGGCGGAAGTCAAAAGGAGCCAGTGCGTTAAACCAATTCGCAATTCGCAATGACGCTCGTTCGCCCTTGGCGTCTCCCCTTGGGAGAAGACTCGCTAACGCAATTCGCAATTACGTTTTGTGACGGGGATTTAAACCCCTACACAAAACGTTCTGCCTGTAGAGGCAGGGGACTTAAATCCCCAAACTTTGTTAAACAATCCGGTTGACAATTGTCCATACTTCCCCATCAGAGCGGACATAGGGAACGGAGATTGTCTTAAAGCCAGTAATAAAGGGCTTGTAATAAATCTGCCAATACATTGGACTCAGTTGATTGGCACAAGCTTTAAGAAAACGGACTTCTGCGGCCAGTTCACTTGCTAGTTGATTAATGCGTTGAGCATGAAACTGAGCCACTTCTTTCGCTTCCTCTAGCTGCTGCTGTTGGATAAGTTGTTTGGATTCACCTTGCCAACGCACTAATTTAGTTTGTTTTTGTTTAATCTGGGTTTCCAAGGCAGCGATCGCTGCATCTATGCCTTGGAGTTCAACTGATAATTGGGCATTTTCTCTGGCTTGACGGCGGTAAGCTTCCACCATCGCTTGGGGTGAATCATTCTCGCTAGAGATGACATTATTAATAGTGAGTGCAGCGCGTTCTTCTAAAAGAGCCTGAATTTGAGATTTAAGCGCCGCTATTTCAGCCTGAGTTTGCTCCATAAATCGAGTTTTAAGTGCTGAGTAAAATATTAAAAGCTTTTTGCACCTTGGGTATCTAGAGAAAGCGATCGCACCTCGGCTGTAATTCCTTCTTCTTGCCAAGCAGCTAACATCGCCGCCTCCACAGCCTTTGAGTGTAACTTATCCGCCAAAGCTAACAGTGTCGGCCCTGCACCACTAATTACCATACCATAAGCACCAGCACTAACAGCTGCGATGTTGAGAGCATCATAACCAGGAATCAAAGCTTTGCGATAGGGCTGATGCAATCTATCTTGTAAAGCCGTCTTTAACCATTGTCCGTTACCAGTTTCCAAGCCGCGCAACAATAACCCCAAATGGGCTGTATTGAAAATCGCATCGGTGCGACTTACCTCAGTTGGCAGAACGCCCCGCGCTTCCTGGGTGGAAAGTTCAAAATCAGGAATAGCCACAACTGGTACAACATCTTTATGCCAGGGAACATCACAAATTTCCCAACCTGCGCCACTGGTAGCAGCAAGACGACATCCTCCCAACAAAGCTGGAACTACATTATCAGGATGTCCTTCCATTGCGATCGCTAACTCCATCACCTGCGATTGACTTATAGGCGCACCCTCAAGTTGATTAGCCGCAACCAACCCACCAACAATTGCTGTCGCCGAACTACCCAAACCCCGCGCCAACGGTACACCTAACTTAATCTCTATTTTCACAGTCGGCGGTGTTTGCTCTATATGTTGATAGAACTTGACAAACGCTTGGTAAAGGAGATTGCTCTCATTAGTTTGGACTCGTTGGGCTTCTGTACCAGTGACATGAATAGTTAGCCCACCTTCTTGGCGAGTGAACTTGAACTCGTTGTACAACTTTAAAGCTGCACCGATGCAATCAAAACCAGGCCCTAAATTCGCAGTGGTGGCAGGAACGGTAACAGTGATAGCAGAAACAACAGACATTGGTAAAACTCACTAATCATCAACTAGCATCCCATGTAAAGGGTTGATTTGTTTATTAGCGATCTAATTATCTGTTGTGGTAGTTTGCATACCCATCTCAAATATTTACATTTTATTTTTTATTAATATATTATTTTACCTAATGATTGAAAAATAGTGTTATTCTCGGATTATATATTGACTATTTATATTAATTAATTTAAAAAATGGAATATTTAAAGCGCTTTCTTGAGTATGCTCCTGAAGCGTATGATGCTATTCGTGATGCTGACGATATAGCAACGATTGCACGTAACACTGGATGGGCAGAGTTTCGCATTCGTCGGATCAAAAAACATTTATTTTATGATGAACACCAGTTGGATTATGATCTCGGATTTAACCGCTTTAGTCCAGATCCAGATATAGCAGATGCCTGGATTAGGTTACAGCGAGGTAATTTTGACCCTGAAGATTTGAGACTACTGGAACATGAATACTTTGAATCGAGGTTTGAAGGCATTTTCCATACTAACTACCGTACAGCTCATTATGCTACTGAACGCTCTGGTCATTTGTGGAGTCCCTTGGTAACATGAGCAGAACTCAAATGAGTTAAAACTAAAGTATCCAACTTTTAAAGACCAAATTAATTTGTTATGGCTTTTTATGTATTGATTCTAAAAGAAAAGGAGGATGAGACCGGCGTTACTTACCGCTTTGGCGCACATGAAGATCGTCTCGGCTCTTTATGGATAGATAAATTGAGTGGAGAAATTAAGGAACTTCAAGAAACCCCAGAGCAGAACTCGCAGGCATTTTTTCAACGAGCAGCAGTAAAGGTTTGGCAAAATTGGAAAAAAGGAGCTTTTCCAGAAAAAACATCTTGGGCATCCTGAGAATGATTTGGAATTGATAGCCTACCCATAGTGAGCGGCTATCAATGCTCTATTATCATGTATGTATATAAAAATACTTATTTAGTCAATTATGTCATTCTACTAAACTTTGTAACAATTTCTTCATAAATCTTTGTCCCAGTTAACTGCTTTGACCAAAAAACAATTCACTGGAGACTGGGAAAGAAATATTTTTATTTGTTAAGTGTTCTTGTGTACGCAGTTGATGATGGTTACTTACTTGCTCACGGTACTAATCCCGCCCGCAAAGCACGGACAGCAGCTTGTGTCCGGTCAGCAACACAGAGTTTATTGAGAATACCTCGAACATGAGTTTTGACAGTACCGACTGTTAAATAGAGCCTTTTAGCAATTTCTGCATTGTCACAGCCAGCGACAATCAACTCTAAAACATCCATCTCTCTATGAGTTAAAGGATAGGTGACGATACTTTTTTCAACATCTGGGTCAATACCTTCAATCAAAACTCTTTTTCCAGATGCGCCTTTGTTGCCATCGGGGAAATCTTGACGTATTTGTTGTAATACAAGGTCTGCGATCGCTGGATCGATCCATGAGCTACCTGCATAAGTCGTTTGCACAGCCTCTACTAGTTTCTCTGTTTCTATATCCTTCATGCAATAAGAATCTGCACCTGCTGCAAATGCTGCTAAAACTGCTTGTTCGCTATTTTGCATCGTTAAAATTAGCAGCTTTGTTGTATAGTCCTCATTCTCTGCCTGATATTGCCTAAATGTGCGTGTTAGCTCAATACCATCCATGTCAGGCAAACCAATGTCAATAGTAGCAACATCCGGCTTGAGAGTTTTTAGAAGCTTGATACCGTCGGTTGCATTGGCTGCTTCACCAACAATGTTAAACTCTGGCTGGGTTTGTAAAGCAGACCGCAAGCCGATTCTTGTCAGGTTGTGATCTTCAATTACAAGGATCTTGATTTCACTCATAGTTGCTTAACTTTACTGTTATTTATCTAAAGTACAGATTAAAATAATCTCGTTCTTCTATTCGGGATCTTATACAAAAAGCAATGCGTTTGGTATTATTCCCTGAACTTCATCTACCATTAGACATAGATAACCTTATCTCGTAAGCCTTTCTAAGGCAAGAGTTTCGATATGACAATATAATTTAATCAATAATCAAAAAATATTTCTATACATTAACCTGATGAGTGATGTTTTATGGTAGAGAATTTTTCATTTGCCATCTCAATATTTATTTGAACCACATCTGTCGTAGGGGCACAACATTGCTCAGTGGTGTCAACTTAAGCTGAAACCCTTTTCAAACCTCGTTTCCAGCCTATTGCTGGAAATGCACATCATTGGGCTGCTGCCGCAAGTCTTGAGCCGGAGCCTCTAAGACGGCATTCCCAGTCGGAGACTCTTAACGAGACAACGAGACAATCTCTCAAAGCTATGTCTAGACTGGTTTTTACGTTAAGTTGACACCACTGAGCATTGCTGTGCCCCTACTGCGTGGTCTATTTACCAAAAAGGGGAAGGGGAAGGGGTAAAGGAATTAAAGTTAAAACTTTTCCCCACACGGTACAGAGCAAGTATTTTTAAATATGGAGAATATTAAAAGAAGATAATAAATACCTGCCCCGTAGTGCGATAAGTAAGCCGCGTCGATGCTTGAAACCCCTATTTTTAAATATGGGGAACCCCAAGACCCCTTCCCCTTCTTCATCTAAAAATAGCTGTAGCTGTTAATTTATACGCTGATTAATAAAACAAAAGTATTATTACTTAGAAAATAGGTATTTAATTCAGGAAATTCTAAAAGAAAATATTAATCCTTAATAATCTCAGCACTAGTGAAGTAAGCTATTACTAGATTTGCTAGGGATAGCCAAGCACTTCTTTTTTTATTTAGCCATGTCTTTACCTAAAACTGTCAAAAAAGATAAAATTCTCGTTGTTGATGATGTTTTTGACAATCTACTGGTCTTAGAAGCAGTCCTAGAAGATGAGGACTATGAAATTAGCTTGGTAGAAGATAGCAAAATTGCTCTGGCTATGGTTGAAGAGTCACCGCCAGACATAATTCTATTAGATGTGATGATGCCGGAGCTAGATGGCTATGAATTTACTCGGCGCATCCGACAGAATCAGGCGTTGCCATTTATCCCGATTCTGCTGCTTACGGCTCACTATGAGTCTAGCGTTGTTGAAGGACTTGACGCTGGTGCAGATGACTTCATTCGCAAACCATTCGATCCTGATGAACTACATGCAAGGGTGCGATCGCTCCTGCGCCTCAAGCATAGTATCGACGAACGAGATCAGATGGCGAACCTCCGAGCAGATTTTGTCTCGCGTTTTACTCACGATTTACGCATACCACTAGTAGCCTCCAACCGTGTATTAAAATTATTGCTGGAAGGCAGGTTTTGCGATGTTTCGCCAGAATTGCAAGAAATAATTGATACCATGATTGGCAGCAATCAAGACCTGCTGGAAATGGTAAATACCTTGTTAGAAGTTTATCGTCATGAAGCGGGCTGTAAAACCTTAAAAATTTCTCCCTGCAATATTCAGGAATTAGTTAGTGAAGTTTCCCAAGAATTAACTCCTTTAGCTGAAGAAAAAGGATTAGCTGTAAACATTGATCGAGGTGAAACTGCAAGCACTATTATGGGCGATCGCTTAGAACTGCGGCGAGTTTTGACAAATCTCATCGGCAATGCCATCAAATTTACAGACAAAGGTTCTGTAGATATTCACTGCTATCTGACTCCGGTAGCTGTGAATATTGATATCCGAGATACAGGGCCAGGAATTTCTAAACCAGATCAGGCAATACTATTCGAGCGATTTCGTCAAGGGAAACACCAACGTTCTGGTAGTGGCTTGGGACTATATTTATCTCGCTGTATTATTGAAGCACATCAAGGCACAATCGATGTGACATCTGAACCAGGCAAGGGTAGTACATTTACTATACGTCTACCTTTAGCTGACGAAAACTAAAAGTAGGCAGACAAAAAATTATTCCCGATCGATTTCTGGAACAATATCAGGACGGTGTTTATCTTCCCAACCTACAGGAGTTAATAAATAAAGAAGGTTCAGTAAATAATTATTTAACTTAAACCTTCTTCCTAAATAAAATTTCACCTATTACATTACCGCCAAAATCTAGTTACTTGAGCAACTTGTTACAGCGAGGAAAACCTCTGTCACGCTGTACTATTCTAAAGTCTTTTTAACTTCATCTTTGATATTCTCAGCAGTGTGACGGACTTGGGCTTCAGCTTGTTTAGCTTTACCTTCAGCTTTATCTTTAGGATCACCAGTTACTTCGCCAATTGCCTCTTGTACTTTTCCTTCGACATTTTTAGCAAAAGCTTTTGCTTTATCTTCGATACTCATATTTTTTGTTCCTAAAGTATGTCAGGTGTTGATTAGTTGTTGCTTGCTTGAAAAGCGCTGCAATGTTTATAGATTACTTCTAGAAAACTTTTAATTCTTCTATCTGACGATGTTTTTATAACAAATATTTGTGTCCATTGTACATAGTTATTTAACCTTAAAATTCATCTTTGGAAATTCAAGTAATATCCAAAAGAGGGAAAGGGATCATTTTATTGTTCTATCTTCAGACAAAATCATTTATAACTTCAGGTAGACAGCCATGATATTGGTTATACATTAGTCACATCTTTCTTAACAGTCACTTACGAACGTGCAATCCTCTGTATATCGCTTTTGCAACTCTGACTACTTAAGCCAGTATTAGAAATAACTGGCACTAAAAATAGTTGAATTTTCAGTAAATACTTTAGGAACAGTAGCTTATAGAATAAGGATTTTGTCACAAAATTTAGCAGAAATCAACATAATTTTTCAGGTTTTAACTGAAGAATAGTTTAGCTAGTGGAAGAAGGCATAGAGAAGTCTCAGCAGCGGCTTTGAACTACCTAATAGAACTTGTGACTAATTTCTGTTCAAAAACAGCAGGAACAATTATTCACATTTATTTCTAGCTTATTACTTGTAGTCTTTATGAAGATATTTATGCAATCAAATTCTAGTACTCAACCAACTCTCAACTCCCAATATATAGACTCTAGGATGCAAACTGATTCATCTGTTAACATTTTCATCGGATATTCTATCTTGATTCCAATGATTGTGTTTGTAGGGTTTAATATTTATAAAAAACACCGGGCTGCTGTTTTTCGCCGAAAAGTTGCTTCTTTAGAGAAACTGTGGCATTTGAATATTAAAAAAGAGCTTGAAGAAAAATAATCATGAAGTACTTATTTCTAGTTTGGGTGCTTATATTCTCTTTAGTCGCTCCTAGTGCGGCGATATCTGACAACAAGCCGCTTCTCGACGAGAATTTACATCAACACGTCTACGCTGAAGTAAAACAGCCATACAACTTAATATCTGGACTTGGCAAAATCCACCATCCAGTTTCTACTTCTAATCCCCAAGCTCAAGAGTTTTTCGATCAGGGATTAAATTTAATTTACGCTTTCAATCATGATGAGGCAGTGCGTTCTTTTCAATATGCTGCCAAACTCGATCCGCATTTAGCGATCGCATATTGGGGTGTTGCTTTAGCCTTGGGGCCCAACATTAACTCGGCAATAGACCCCAATCGGGAATTAGCTGCTTACCAAGCAGTACAGCAAGCTTTGGCACTTTCTACCCAAGCTTCCACCCAAGAACGAGACTACATTACCGCCTTAGCAAAACGTTACTCTCAAGATGCCGATGCTGATTTGTATCAACTAGCACTTTACTACGCCAAAGCAATGGGAAACCTAGTCAAGCGCTATCCTGATGATTTGGATGCAGCGACACTTTACGCTGAAAGCCTGATGGATCTGCATCCTTGGCAGCACTGGACTAAAGATGGTAAGCCACAGCCAGATACAGAAGAAATTGTGGCTATTTTAGAATCAGTTCTCAAACGTAACCCGAATCATGCAGGAGCTAACCATTACTATATCCATGCAGTGGAAGCCTCACCTTCTCCAGAACGGGCCCTTGTCAGTGCTAAACGACTCGGAACTCTAGCGCCAGCGGCGGGACACTTGGTACACATGCCTTCTCATATTTATTTTCGTGTAGGAGATTATGAAGGGGCAATGGAGGCAAATCAGCAGGCGATCGCTCAAGATGATATTTACATCAAAAAATATCAAGTCCACGGCACTTACCCCATGATGTACTACAACCACAACGTACATTTTCTCATGGTGGCCAGCAGCATGGCAGGAAGATATGAAGATGCTCTTAAATCCGCAGATAAATTAGTTGCAAATGCTACTGCAATTGACCCGTATGCACCAATGCTTGAGGGATTCCTCGGTAGTAAAATGCTGATTCAGACACGCTTTAGTGATTGGGATGCCATCTTAAAAACTCCTGCTCCCGAAGTTAAATTGCCCACTACCACAGCACTTTGGCATTTTGCTCGCGGTATGGCAAACGCAGCCACAGGCAAACTTGAAGATGCCGCAAGTGAAAGTCGGGCATTACTGGCTGCTAAAGAGGGAATTTCCACCAAAGCAACCATTGGATTCAGTCCCGCTAGTTGCATTTTAGACATTGCCTCAAAAGTTCTAAACGCCAAAATTGCTACAGAAAAGGATGATTATCAATCTGCCATTTTATTGCTAGAAAAAGCAGTACTAGCAGAAGATGCCCTCAATTACGTGGAACCACCAGACTGGTATTTTCCGACGCGGGAATCTTTGGGTGCTGTGCTTTTAGCTAAGGGTGACTATAGAGAAGCTGAGAAAGTCTTTCGTGCCGATTTAAAAAAATATCCCCACAATGGACGTTCTCTATTTGGCTTGCAGGCAAGTTTGCAAGCACTAGGCAAAGATGAGGCCGCTCAAGTTGTCAAAGCTGAATTGGAGACAGCTTGGAAAGGTGATATTCGGCAATTTAACATTGCAACTTGGGTTAATTAGCCGAACATGATTTTATAGCAAGGGACTGGGGACTGGGTGAAAAGTCTTTTGGTGTCTAAGTTTTATCATCTCTTGATGTCCTAACCACCAAGGCTTTTGCTATAATTTTCAAATCTATGTCTATGCAGAAAGCCCAAAAACCCCTCCCCTCTGCACCTGAAGCCCCTGAAGCCCCCTGCGGTCTTAATGATAAGTCTTTAACCGGACATGATATTACTCCCCTTTTCCAAAAAAAGAGGCTAGCGCCAAAGAAAAAGACTCGCGTAGCTTGCCGCCGTAAGCATCGCAGTTACTTTCATAGCAGGTTTTCCAAAAGAGTACAAGTCACAATAGTTTTATATTTGTTGCCTGACTTTGCCTTTCGTATTAAAATTTTGAAGTAATGCTTCATGGTTAATACAGTCAAACGTTCAATTCGGATATTAAAGATGCGCCCCTGCATGTCTGATTTTCTATATCACCCTACAGTATTTATCTTCTTCCATTTCCAACCCCTTTTTGCGGTGGATTGTACTTAGGGTATATGGGGGCGGGCGATCGCATCTAAGCGATCGCATCACTGGTTAACTATCTACTGGATGCAAAGAGTTGGCTTGTATGTCATCCTAGATTTATGAGAGTTAATTCAGTGATGTCTTTGGTTTTAGTATTGAAAGGCTTTTTCCTTTTAGTATTTACAGACTTCTGAGAGAAATTAAAATCTCTACACAGTGATGATTTTGGAGATAATCGATGTCAATTTATGTAGGTAACCTCTCTTATGACGTTACACAAGAAGATTTAAGTGGTATTTTTGCAGAATATGGTACTGTAAAGCGCGTTCAAGTACCTACTGATCGTGAAACAGGTCGTCCACGGGGCTTTGCCTTTGTGGAAATGGGAACTGAAGCTGAAGAAACTGCTGCCATTGAAGCTCTCGACGGTGCTGAGTGGATGGGTCGTGACTTGAAAGTGAATAAGGCTAAACCCAAGGAAGACAGAGGTGATAGAGGTTCCTTTGGTGGTGGTAACAGAGGATACGGCGGCGGCGGCGGTGGACGCGGCGGACGCTACTAATCTTGGAAACAAAAAACTTACCAAGAGTCTTAAGGTCAGACAAACAAAAGTCTGTCTTTTTTTTGTAATGTTACCGCCTGCATAGCCATTGATGAAGTCAACTTAGTTAGGAGAAATAATGACCCAAGTAATTGTAGGTGACAATGAACACATTGAGTCAGCCTTACGACGATTTAAACGAGAAGTTTCCAAGGCGGGAATTTTTCCAGACATGAGAAAGCATCGTCATTTTGAAACACCCTTAGAAAAACGCAAGCGCAAAGAAGTTGCCAAGCACAGACAAAGTAAGAGAAGTTTTCGGAATTAAGGGCTGACATACAGCAGAATTCAGGAGTCAGAATTCAGGAGTCAGAATTCAGAAGTAAAACAGGCTTTATATCTTGTTTTGACAGGAATAGTTGTGTACTTCACCTTCTTTGAATTCTGTTGTAAATATAAACGAATGCCCTCATAAAATTTATGAGGGTTTTCCTTTTGTCTATTTTCAAATCAGGAAACCTAAAGAAACGTTAAAATCAAGTCAGCCTTTGTATTGTAGCGGTTGTGTCCCACATCACTCAGAGGGCGGTTCACTGTATAAATCCTGATTGTCAACGTCCTTATCCTCAGCCTTGGGGAAACAAATTTTGCAACAGCTGTGGCGCACCGCTAGAGTTGTTAGACCGCTATGTTCCACTTCAGCCTTTGGGATCGGGAGGATTTGCCCAAATATACACGGTTTGGGATGAAAAAACTCAAACAGAGAAAGTACTGAAAGTATTGGTAGAAGATTCGCCAAAAGCACTGGAATTATTTACCCAAGAGGCAGCAGTTTTATCTAGCTTGCAGCATCCTGGTGTCCCCACAGTCGATGCCGATGGATGTTTTAACGTAAACCTGTTTAATCCTAAACCGCACCAACTGCCTTGTCTGGTAATGGAAAAAATTAATGGGCGGACTTTAGAGGAGATATTAAAAGATTTTCCCCAAGGGTGTCCAGAGAGTTTGGTTTTAAACTGGTTTGCCCAAGCTGTACAAATTTTACAGGAATTACACAAACGTCAGATTCTTCACCGGGATATTAAACCTTCTAATTTAATGCTGGGCACTTCTTCGCCGTCTGTAATGCCTCCTCAAGGACAAACAGAGGGCGATCGCCTGGTGTTAATTGATTTTGGCGGGGCGAAACAATTTAGCGCCTCTAAGCTCCGTTCTCAGTCTAGTTCCACGCGATTATTTTCTTCTGGCTATAGTCCACCAGAACAAGTGACTGGAGGTATTGTTGGGCCAAGTGCCGATTTTTATGCCCTTGGTCGAACGGTGATTGAACTACTAACAGGCAAATACCCGCTAGAGTTGGAAGATCAGCAAACGGGTAAATTACGCTGGCGAACTGCGGTGAATGTCAATCCGCAACTAGCAGATTTGCTAGATGAGATGGTGCAAGAAGATGTGCGATCGCGTCCAGCAAATGCAGCTATAATTCAAAAACGTTTGGCGAAGATTTCTCAACCATTACCGCCACGAAAGTTATTTACCCAACTGCAAGACAAATTTAAGCAAGCCTCAACGCAAGTTTCCCAGAGATTTACACTCATAACACAAGCTATCGAACAAGTTTTAGCTAACTTTAGCCAAGCTGTTACCAAAACCGTTATTTTTATCGCTCAGACAATCATCAAAATTTTCCGAGCTTGTTTGGCGACAATTTGGGCGATGATCCTGAGTAGTATCGGCGCTGGTTTTGGTGCGATCGCTGGTTTTATTTTGGCCTATCGCACCAGCTTGGGGCGTCAGGTTGTGGAATTTATTGGAAGTCAGCTCAACCAATTAGTGCCAAATACTCAACCCGTCTTCGGGGCAGATATTTTGGTATTCGTCGCCGCAGGCTGGGGAACCGCATGGGGGCTGACAGTATCCGGGTGTTTTGGTCAACGGCGGCGGTTTTTAGTGGCTTCCCTGATGGGCATGATTAGCTATGGCTTCGGCTGGTTGATTTTGCAATTAATCACCCCAAAAGATAGCGGCGAGGGCTTAGTGGCAGTGATTTTAGTGGCAGTTTGCCTACTCACCCTGAGTTTAGGACTTCGCAGCCATCATGTAGTGTACGCGGTGTTCGCAGCCTTTGGCAGTGCGATCGCCTATGCAGTTTTAATTCTTTTAAAGTTAGCACCTCCAATTTTCCAATTTACCAGTCAACCAGCTTGGTCAGAGTTATACTTGCCTCTGACTTTTTTTAGCTCTGTAGGCTTCTTTACCAGCTTCTGGTTAGGAGTGAGTTATTACCTAATTGTCCCTGGACTGCGCCTTTTAGGATGGCGATAAAGAAGGCAGGGGGGCAGGGGGCAGGGGAGCAGGGGAGAAGTTGAGTAAGTCTTTCCCCTCTGCCCCTGTGCACCTCTGCCTCTTGTACCCAATCCCCAATCCCCAATCCCCAATCCCCAATCCCCAATGCCTAAAAACAAGATCCCCCTAGTCGTTTTATCGAGCTAGGGGGATCACATATTTGGTAGTCTATAATTGGTTCGGTATAGTTCCTTACGATTTGATTCTATAGCCTATATTTGTGTTTGAGTAGTCTTGCTATTATAATTTATAGTATTTTTACAGCTTCTTAATCAATGCTTCATCCCTGTACTTCCTTAGAGAAGCGGTATATGTAAGGATGACAGTACGTGATGTTCGTAACTTGTCATTTTTGTAAATATCAGTAAAAAATATGAAACTTAAGATTGTTGCCACCGTCTCTCTGTTAGCTTGTTTAGGGTTTGCAGAGCAGGCTCTTGCATTAAATCAGCTAGACTTGGATCAGTTAAAGGCAACAAGTGCCTGTCCTCGGTGTAATTTGAGTGGCGCTGACCTAACTAAGCTGAATCTAACTGGAGCAAATTTGCGAGGGGCTGACTTGAGCGGCGCTACATTATCTCAAGCTAATCTCACGAATGCCGATCTCACCGGTGCAAATTTAGAAGGTGCGATTCTGAATTCGGTGAATCTCAGTGGCGCTTCTTTAACAGGAGCAAATTTAAAATCAGCATCCCTGGAAAACGCCGATTTATCTTTTGCCGGCTTTATCAGTGCCAATTTAGAAGCAGCAAACTTAAAAGATGCCAAATTGCAATTTACTAATTTTCGGGGGGCTAACTACCGACTAACAACTTTAAATAATGGTGTTGTCACCTCCGACAAATCTTATGGCTGGTCGTTAGAGCGTCCAAATTCCAGAGAATGTAACGAGTACAAACCCGAAAATACTTTAGCCACAACCTGCTACTCAAAATAAACTGGGGTATTGGGTATGGGGCATGGGGCATGGGGCATTGGGCATTTGTGCTATAGAGGTCAGGAGTGTGCGGCTTGCAGAAATCAACTATCCTTGTATAGCAAAAGCATTTTGTTTGTTAACAGTTCTTTATCATGGGAAAAAAGCCTATAGATTAATTGAATCGATGCTTACCCATATAAAAGACTTAGCAGCAAAACTAGCGCCCCGCTTAATTGAAATTCGCCGCCACATCCACTCTCACCCAGAACTCAGTGGTCAGGAGTACCAAACAGCAGCTTTCGTAGCTGGTGTTTTGTCTTCCAGTGGGCTGCACGTACAAGAGGGAGTTGGCAAAACGGGTGTCATTGGAGAACTTCAAGGCACTGGCCAAAATGACCGTTTATTGGCAATTCGCACTGATATGGATGCCTTGCCAATTCAAGAGGGCACAAATTTGGAATATGCCTCTCGTGCAGAGGGCATTATGCACGCTTGTGGTCATGATGTCCATACCACCGTGGGATTAGGAACAGCGATGGTGCTGTCTCAAGTGGCAGAGGAGTTGGGTGGGAAAGTGCGGTTTTTATTTCAGCCCGCCGAGGAAATTGCTCAAGGTGCAAACTGGATGGTGAAAGATGGGGCGATGGAAAACGTCTCGGCTGTATTAGGGGTTCATGTTTTCCCTTCTATACCCGCAGGATCTATTGGTGTGCGTTACGGAGCATTGACAGCCGCCTCTGATAATTTAGAGATTCTGATTATGGGAGAATCTGGGCACGGGGCGCGTCCCCATGAGGCGATTGATGCGATTTGGATTGCTTGCCAAGTGATTACTGCATTGCAACAAGCTATCAGCCGGACACAAAATGCCTTGCGTCCTGTAGTATTGAGCATCGGGAAAATTAATGGTGGCAAAGCGCCGAATGTAATTGCGGATAAAGTGCAGTTATTTGGAACCGTGCGATCGCTCCATCCCGAAACCCGTGCCCATCTCCCAAACTGGATTGAAAACATTGTAGCTAATGTTTGCCATACCTACGGAGCAAAGTATCAAGTCAATTATCACCAAGGTGTACCCAGTGTCCAAAATGATTACACCTTGACGCAATTGTTACAATCAGCCGCAGAGGAAGCTTGGAGTAGCGATCGCGTTCAAGTCTTACCCGAACCTTCCCTTGGTGCTGAAGATTTTTCTATGTATTTGGAACACGCCCCCGGTTCCATGTTTCGCTTGGGTGTCGGCTATAAAGAAAGAATCATTAACCACCCATTACACCATCCCCAATTTGAAGTCGATGAATCTGCCATTATTACCGGAGTTGTAACTATGGCATACACAGCTTATAAATATTGTCAACAAAATTTGTAAACAAAAACTCCCAGCACATCAACGCTGGGAGTTTTTGTTTAACTAACTTTTTTTAGCGGATATAGAAAGCTCAAAAGCATTCTACACATTGGATTCGCTAACAACACCCAATTTCTCTTGAATTCGGGTCTTAGCGGCTTTGAATTCAGTAGCCCATTGCTCAGTTTGCTCAGTGCTTAAGTTATTGCGAATAGCTGTGAATAGTGTGCTTTCTTCTTGACGAATATGATCGCCAAGTTCATCCAATAGCTGTTTAGCTTTCTCTTTGAATTGAGGTGAAGATGGGCTAATAGCCTTAATTTCCTCTAATGCTTGCTTCGCATGAGCTTGCTCGTCAAACAATTCTTGGGTATTATCTTGACCGTAGAAAGCACGTACTCTTGGATAAACTACTTCCTCTTCAGCTTCAGCGTGGGCAGTTAAATCCTTGTAAATTTGACCGAAGTACTCTTGGATCTTTTGTGGATCGTTGCTTTGCAGTAGTTCGGTGAACAGGGTATTTACCTTGTTGTGATCGAGGCGGATAACGTCTTGGATATTTAGATCCTTTTTGTCGCTGTTTTGGGTGACAGCGCTACCTACTACACCACTGACTGCGGCCACAGCGTCTTGAACACGTGCCCAAATTCCTTGATCTGCATCTTGTCCAGTGAGTTCGCGGACACCCAGAACCTCCAGAATGCCTTTAAGTTGCTCTTGGTGAGCGCGGTTCTCAAAGTTAATGGTATTCAAAGGCCCGATCGCTAGCAAAACGTCAGCACCTACTTTTTGAGCAGCCTTGTGAACTATCAAGCCACTTGTTACTAGTTGATGTTTCAGCAGCTCATGCTGAGATACTTTTTCATACAGGCTCAACTCAGAACCTTTGAACAATTCGCGAGCTTTTTCAATGAATTCTGTTACATTTTTTTTGGGTTCAGCCTGAATGCCATACTGACCAATTACAGTTTCTAAAATGCCAAGATTTTTTTCGTCATCATTGATGAAATTTCGGATGCGATCGGCAATTTCGGCATCAAGCCCTTGCGTCAAAAGCAATTGTTCATTTTCGATGACTAACTGTTGCAGTGCCTTAATACTTGCAAGTTTTACAGCAATAGCGTTGCGTTTGGTATCATCTAATGTAGCTACCATCTGTGTTCTCCGTCGGCAAAGTGTTCGTAATTCTTACTGATATAACCTTGACACAGAGGTTAGGAAGATTCCATCTTTCTTTTGAGCGATCGCTCTCACAACTCTGGGTAGATAAACAAAACTTTTCGTTAGAGAAAAATTGAAGCGATCGCTTCAATTTTAGTTGCAATCAAATCAAGCAGTTTAGGATGACATTCAAATTGAATAGATTACCTATTTAAAAGCAACCTATATCTTGAGAATGAAAATTAACATCAAAAAAACTACTTCTTATTCAAGAGGGCAAAATCGTAACCAGTTCCACTAGAACAAGACTCACAACGCTCGATTTTGACAAGTAAAGCTTCTCCTTGACGCTCCCCGGAAGGCGAAAACTGAATCATTCCGGTTGCTCCAGATGTTGAAAAATTTGGATTAGATAATACCCTTTGTAATCCTTCGCGGGTACTGTCTTGTTTTAAGCCAGCAATAATTGCTTGGAGCGCATCATAAGCTCCCGCCGTTCTCTGATTTACTTGGGCATTCCAAAGCTGAAAGGCATTTTTTGCAAAGGGGTTATCTTTATTAGCATTACGATGCCAATACACAGGTAAAACCATTCCTTCGAGATCCTTGCCATTTTGTAAAGTTGTAGCACTGTACATAGTTTCAGAAGCAAACAGTGGTTTTCTACCTTTAACCTCTTGTGCTACCTTGGTGGCAAAGTATATATTTCTGATTGAAGGCATTAGTAAAAAGCCACTTGCATTTTCTGTTTCTATGGCTTTATCCACAAAAGCTTTAGGGTCAAAATTCTTATCTGCTAAATTGCAAGGCGTAGTAATAACGTTGCTGCCATAATTTTTGATAGCTTGAGTGTACTGTTCTACAAGTATCTGATTTGATGAAGAAGTTGAATTATCTCTTGAACTACGAACATCGCCACAAATAGCAACATTTCTTGCTTGTCGAGCAATGTAGCGAGAATGAGTATCTACTAAATTAGTATATAAAGGATTTACATGAAACAAATAGTTACTTCTAGAACTATTAGACTGACTATTTACTGTATTATTATCTAATTTTGCTGGATTTTCTGCTTGATTTGGTAGCTCGACGGGCAAGACTAAAACCAAACCTTTCTCTTTATAAATTTCTGCTTTACGTCTAACACCCACGGCAGCTACAAGGCTTTTATCTTGAACTAATTCATTATCTAGCCGTGCAGAATCTTCTCTATTATCAGCACTTGCAATTACAATTTGCAATTTTTTACCATTAATTCCTCCTTGGTTATTAACTTCATTTTGAGCTTGAGCTACACCGCGTAAAATCTCTTCTGCTAAACTAGGATCAAAGTTAATTGGTGCGACGATCGCAACTTTTAAAGCTTCCGAATTATCTCTTGCTATTTTGGCATTATTTAAATAAATTAAAGTTTCTGGGTCATTGGGATTATTTTTCAAAGAATCAGTAAATTTTTTAACGGCAGTACCGAAATCTTTCTCAGCAAAGGCTTTAACTCCATCTGTTTTTTCCGGGGATGTTTGCACTTTCACCAAAATCCTTGTACCCAAATTCATTAGTGACGGCTTATTTGTCAATGAAGATGAAGTTTGTGTGGGGTTTGATGGTGTTGTTACGATAGTAGAAGAAACTTTGCTAATTAACCATAAAATAGCTGCTACCATTACCCCAGCCAGACCAAGAGAAATAAGCAGTCTCAAGTTTTCTTTCTTATTTGTCATGAATAATTACCAAAATTTTACAAAATTTATCTGAAAGAGATTTATAACGATTGAGCAAAACAAAAAAGTTAAAAATATTTAGCAATAATTTTATTGATTATTTCAGATGCACCTAAAATAATAACTGTCAATAAACCTGCCAAAATAACTAGTAGTCCTACAAGTAATAGTCCATTAAAACCAGCTTTGAGAAGATTATTAGTTAGAAGATTTCTGAAAATCAAGACAACGAGTAAGTTGGCGATGATAGCAATAACAATTAAATAAGCTTTTTCTAGAAGTGGGCGCGATTGAATAAAGACTAATCCTCCTAAAATTAGCAACCACAATCCAGAGCTAATCCAAGTAGTTCCGAGGAAACTTATCAGTGCGATCGCTAAAAATGAACTACCCGATCCAGCTATTATTACTCCAGACAATAATCTCCTGTTAGAGAATTGCGGTAGATATCGAGTTGACTGATGTTGATTTTGTGGTTGCACTCTTGATGGCAGAGTAGGTGGAATAACTGTAGGAGTTAATGTAGACTTTAGGGGTGGCAACTTACTCAAGTCTTGTAAGACAGCCTGTGCAGATTGATAACGCTGTTGGTGATTTTCTTGTAGTGACTTATTAAGAATTACCTCTAATTCTTGACTTATGGGTTGCCTTAAATACTGCCGCCAATTAGAAGTCCAACCATAGCCTTGTTTCATCCACAAACTCGAAGGAGAAATATTGGTCAGCAGTTGAAAGCAAGTTATTCCTAAACTGTAAATATCACTAGACAGAAAAACTTTACCCGTTTGCATTTGCTCAATCGGTGCATAACCTAATGAACCAATAATTGTCCCTATCGTAGTGTTTGTAGGTTCCGTCTTTTGCTTTGCTACCCCAAAATCAATTAGTACTAATTTTCCATCATTTTGACGGCGAATAATATTTTCTGGTTTAATATCTCGATGAATTACTTGCTGTTTATGTATATCTACCAGCACAGATAATAAATCACTTAAAAAATCTCGAATTTTGGCTTCATCAAAAACTCCTTGTTGTTTTAACTCTTGTAACAGATTTTGCCCTTCGATAAACTGCTGCACTAAATACAAATACTCAGCTTCCTTAAAATATGCATACAAATTAGGAATTTGGACATGTTCTCCTAGTTCTTTAAGACGTTTGGCTTCTCGTTCAAACAACTCAGTCGCTTTTTTATGTGCCTGACTACCCTGACTGGCATAAAATTGACTTAGAACCAGCTGTTTAACAACACATCGTTCATTGAGCTTATCTATATCTTCTGCAATATATGTGCGTGAAAAACCTCCTCTCCCTAATGGTGTGATGATTCGGTAACGATTTCTCAATAGCGATACCAACTCTGTGCCACAACTGAGGCAGAAATTTGCCCCGTCAGGATTTTTGGGATTCTCGCAATTAGGATTTAGGCAGCAGACCATATAATTATCGCTGTCATTTTATTAGTTTTTAGAATATACCTTAAATTTCCTAGAGCCGTTACATTGTAAAGTCTCTACACAGATAATGACGATCGCTTCTTGCTGTTCTAAACAATTGACCTAGCTCTACGTTGAATATTTGTGTAGAGATACCCACCCCATTCTAGTCAAAAAAAACCAGGCTTGGCGATCGCTTGTCTATCGATCCCAAACACGAAATAACCTGACTTTTAGCAGCCAGCAACTTCATCTCTATTCGCCAAAGATCGCACTTTTCACCAAAGCATTTCAATGACTAAATTCCTCTATGCGAATCAACCGCAATTCTCAAAAGCAATACTGCCCTTCAGATAACACCTGTTTGCCACAGACAGCTTTTTTTATCCCACCAACGCCGTAATTACCACACATCTCCATTGTGGGGTTTACAAAACTCACTGCAATTGTGACGATTACGCTAGAATTATTAAAGGTTCTTTACAGAATTTGCCGATCATCCCGAATTCTGTTAAAACAGCCTAGCATTCAAATGTAAATCTTATAAACACCCTCTAGAGTTCACCAAAAGCTTCTATGACGCTCCCAATTCGCAACGTCGCCATTATCGCCCACGTTGACCACGGCAAAACCACGCTGGTTGACGCACTCCTCAAACAATCCGGCATTTTCCGCGAAGGCGAAGACGTTCCGGATTGCGTTATGGACTCCAACGCCCTAGAACGGGAACGGGGTATTACTATCCTGTCCAAAAATACGGCGGTTCGCTACAAAGAAACATTAATTAATATTGTTGATACTCCGGGACACGCTGACTTTGGTGGCGAAGTTGAACGGGTACTCGGCATGGTTGACGGATGTCTTCTGATTGTCGATGCCAATGAAGGCCCCATGCCCCAAACACGCTTTGTTCTGAAAAAAGCTTTGGAAAAAGGGCTGCGCCCCATCGTTGTCATCAACAAAATCGATCGTGGACAAGCTGATCCCCACGTTGCTGTTGATAAAGTCTTGGATCTGTTCTTGGAATTAGGGGCAGATGAAGATCAGTGTGATTTTCCTTATCTGTTTGCCTCCGGGATGGGAGGTTTTGCTAAGGAAACCTTGGAAGCAGAATCGGTAGACATGCAACCTTTGTTTAACGCAATTCTGAAACACGTTCCACCACCAGTAGGTGACAGCAATAAGCCTCTGCAATTGCAAGTCACAACCCTAGATTATTCTGAATATCTGGGACGGATTGTAATTGGCAGAATTCACAACGGCACTATCCGTGCTGGACAACAAGCAGCTTTAATTACAGAAAACGGCACAATTGTCAAGTCAAAAATCAGTAAGTTGATGGGCTTTGAAGGGTTGAAACGGGTAGACCTGGAAGAAGCCACCGCAGGTTATATTGTGGCGGTGGCTGGTTTCGCTGATGCTTACATTGGGGAAACGATTACTGACCCCAATGAACCTCAAGCTTTACCACTAATTAAAGTGGATGAACCAACTTTGCAAATGACCTTCTGGGTGAATGATTCGCCCTTTGCAGGTCAAGAAGGTAAGTTGGTGACATCAAGACAAGTGCGCGATCGCCTCTTCCGCGAACTTGAAACCAACGTGGCTTTACGCGTTGAAGAAACCGATTCTCCCGATAAATTCCTCGTTTCCGGTCGTGGAGAACTCCATCTGGGTATTTTAATTGAAACCATGCGCCGGGAAGGCTTCGAGTTTCAGGTATCTCAGCCACAGGTAATTTACCGCGAAGTCAACGGTCAACCTTGCGAACCTTACGAACTCTTGGTATTAGACATTCCTGTTGATGCTGTGGGTAGCTGTATTGAGCGCCTGGGACAACGCAAAGGCGAAATGCAAGATATGCAACCAAGTAGTGGCGATCGCACCCAACTAGAGTTTGTCATACCCGCCCGTGGTTTGATTGGTTTCCGGGGTGAATTCATGCGGATGACTCGTGGAGAAGGCATCATGAACCACAGCTTTTTAGACTACCGTCAACTGAGTGGTGACATTGAAGCCCGTAACAAAGGCGTTTTAATCTCCTTTGAAGAAGGCGTTTCTACCTTCTACGCCATGAGAAACGCTGAAGATAGAGGAGCATTCTTTATTGTTCCCGGTACAAAGGTTTACAGAGGTATGATTGTAGGCGAACACAATCGTCCGCAAGATTTGGAATTGAATATCTGTAAGACCAAGCAGTTGACAAACCACCGCGCTGCTGGTGGTGATGAACTAGTGCAATTGCAAGCACCAATAGACATGAGCCTAGAGCGTGCTTTGGAATACATCGGCCCCGATGAATTGGTGGAAGTTACACCCCAATCTATTCGTCTACGGAAGATGTCGAAGAAGTTGGCAAAACGGTAAGTAAAGCAGTAATTTAATTTAGAAAGCCCGCACGAGCGGGCTTTTTTTGTTTACTAGGTGTGTAACAATCATTTTTAAAATGGGTATAACAATAAATACAAGTCTAATAATATTTTACGTATATTATACATGAGCCAGAGTAAGCAGCACTTAAATCATCCTATATTAGGAAAGTTGGTCAAAGAATTTAGACCAAAAATTTCTAGAAAACTTATAACGACTATTAATATTACCTTAGTTTTTATTTACTTTGGTTTTGTATTCGGTGTCTTTCCATTATTTATAGTTGGGTTGCAGCAAGGAAGTTTCAGCCTCATTTTAGTATTAGGATGTCTTATAGTTTCTGGTGTTTTGGCATATAGAATTGTAAATATATTAAAAGACCGTTTATTCATATATGACAAGGGATTAGTGTATCAGTCCAGCAATAAAACAAGAGTTATAAATTTTAGTGATATTATGGCACTGTGGCAGTATAGTGCTAGATATTATCTATACTTTATAATTCCTAATGGTAGAACAACTTATGAGTATACTATTGAAACTAAAGATGGTAAAAAAATAGTTATTGATGAAATAATTGCTAACGAAGAATTAGGTAAATATTTAAATTATGAACTTTTTAAACACCTGATGCCTAGCCTAAAGTTTAATTATGCTTTAGGAAAAGAGGTTGTTTTTGGAGAAATAACAATTAGCAAAAAGGGAATTAAAGTTAAAAATGCTACTCTACCTTGGTTAGACATTAAAAGTATAGATATTTCAGCAGGAAAACTTTACATTAAGAAAAAAAATAGCGGTTGGCTGGACAAGAATTGGTATGTTACGGAAGTATCGACAATCTACAATTTATATATTTTTATAGAAATGACCAATGCAATTCTTAACAGTGGAATCCCTTAATCTTTATTATCAAATTGATTTAGTTTATCTCTTAACCAAGGTATAATTTTTTGTACTTAAGACTTGGTATCATTAGCTGAATGTTATCTGAACAAACAAGTGCCTCGCAGTGATATTGACCGCATAAGAGAAAAGATTAGACTCCGCCAATACGATATGTCAGCCTATGCAATGGAAGAAATGGCTGAGGATATGCTGACGATTTTAGATGTGGAAGAGGCAGTTCTGAGAGGTCAAGTCATCCGAGTTGAAAAAGATGACCCAAGAGGAACAAAATATATAGTAGTAGGAACTGCATTAGCTCAAGAAACGCCTGTTGGGATTGTTGGGCGTTTCGCAAGCAACGGACGTTATTTGATTATCACTGTTTATGAAGTCACTGAAGCTCAAGGCTAGCCTTATGTATGGATATAGATGCGAGTATTGCGAAGGAACTGTTCAACCTCGAATTGTAAAGCGCGAGGCATTCAAACATAGAGATGGATTTGTCATTCTCGAAGATGTGACGATTGGTGTTTGTGATACCTGTGGCAATCGGTACTATTCTGCCGATATCCTTCATGCGGTTCATGCTGTTGCAACTGGAGCAAAACCCCCTGAAAGAACCGAACAAATTCCGGTCACTCATCTAGAATCAGCATAATCAACGCCGCGTAACGTTAGCTGCTCAAGTTGTTGGTAAAGACAGATCGCTAGCCAGCAGGCATTCTTACAGAAAGCGATGTCTACGACGGGCTACGCCTACGCCCTTGCCGTGCATTTAGTCAAATCCTTGAGTAAAAATGAAGAGGACTGAAAAAGGATTATTCCTATGACTATTCGTGAAACTGCGATCGCAAAATTGCAGCAACTTTCTGAACCACTCCTGCAAGAAGTGACCGATTTCATTGATTTTGTTATCCACAAACATCAAGTTAAAATTAAAGTAAATAATTATCATCTAATAATTGTGAAAGAGTGTAAGGACATTTTTATAGAGAATCGGACTGGGTTTAAGTTGGTTTTTCAAAGAAGTGATATAATGATAGTTAATTACTATTATTTATCAACGAAAATATGCTAAGATACCTAACAATTACAGAAGCACAAGAGCAACTTCTAGATTTACCAGACGATTTAAAAGAAGATCCAATAATTATTACCAAACATGGTAAACCAGTAATAGCTGCAATTAGTTTTGAGAAATACGAATCTTTACTAGAAACTCTGGCAATTTTATCTGATAAAGAATTTACCCAAGAATTACAAGAAAGTATAGCTCAAGGAGAGAGGGGAGAAACTATTAGTTGGAATGATGCCAAACTCAAACTCGGACTCTGACATACCACAGTCTGATAATATTGAATTTGAAATTCAGTTAACACCTCTAGCATTAGAGATGTTAGAAAATATTAAAGATAAACGTCACCAAAAAGTTTTAAGTTTACGTATTGATAAGTTAAAAACAGATCCAGAAAAACAGGGAAAACCTTTAACTGGACAGCTTATCAATTATCGTAGTGTTAGGGCTGTTGGTCAGCGCTATCGTATACTTTATAAAGTAGAAATTGATCAAGTGGTAGTATTAGTTGTTGGTGTAGGCTTACGAAAAGAAGGTGATAAAGGGGATATTTATAATCTATTGCAGAAATTAATATAAAAATTTATCTGATTATCACTGTTTGTGAAGTCACTGAAGCTCAAGGGTAGCCGTATGTATGGATATGGATATAGATGTGAGTATTGCCAAGGAACTGTTCAACCTCGAATTGTAAAGCGCGAGGTATTTAAACATAGAGATGGATTTGTCATCCTCGAAGATGTAACGATAGGTGTTTGTGATACCTGTGGCAATCGATACTATTCTGTCGATATTCTTCATGCGGTTCATGCTATTGCAACTGGAGCAAAACCCCCTGAAAGAACCGAACAAATTCCGGTCACTCATCTAGAATCAGCATAATCAACGCCGCGTAACGTTAGCTGCTCAAGTTGTTGGTAAAGACAGATCGCTAGCCAGCAGGCATTCTTACAGAAAGCGATGTCTACGACGGGCTACGCCTACGCCCTTGCCGTGCATTTAGTCAAATCCTTGAGTAAAAATGAAGAGGACTGAAAAAGGATTATTCTCATGACTATTCGTGAAACTACCATTGCAAAATTGCAGCAACTTTCCGAACCACTCTTGCAAGAAGTGACCGACTTCATTGATTTTGTTATCCACAAACATCAAGTTAAAATTGCTGAGAGTCAGCCTGATGAAACGCTTGTGGGAAAATGGTCACAATGGTTTGAGGCTGTGGATTGCCTAGATGTATCTCCATTTGAACCAGTCAGCAACTATCAGCAACTCCTACTCAACAAGTATCGGCAACAAGGGATAGTCTGCAATTGTTTACGTAATTCTTGTCGGGGTTTAGTCATAAAGGGGTAAGCTTTGGGGCGTGCTGTTGAAGAGAGTAATATTAAATCACAACATGGACTATCAACAGATCGGTAACTACGGCATTATTGGCAATATGCATACCACCGCATTAGTGGGGTTAAATGGCTCGATCGATTGGTTCTGCTTTCCCCGGCACGATTCACCCAGCCTCTTTGCTTCTCTACTGGATCGGAATAAAGGAGGACATTTCCAGATTTATCCGCTGACTAAGGTGACGACGCATAAGCAGATGTATTGGCTGCAAACGAACATTCTGGTGACTCGCTTTTTGTCGCCCTGTGGAGTCAGCGAGGTGATTGACTTCATGCCTGTTGGCTTGAGTGAGGACGATCGCGGCTACCGTTGGTTAGTCCGACGGGTGAGAATGGTTCGCTGTTCTATGGCGTTTGAGATGGAATGCTACCCGGCATTTAACTATGCCCGCGATCGCCACAAAACGACTGTCACTTCAGATGGAGCGATCTTTGAGTCACCCGACTTACGGTTAACCCTCGTAACCGATGTCCCCCTAGAGCAGAACGATCGCGGTGTATTTGCCAAGTTCACGCTCGACGAAGGTGAAGAAGCTACCTTTGTTTTGCGAGAACTCGAAAAAGCAGCCGACTGTGGCGCACCCGTTGACCCAAAAGAGGCGCACAATCTATTTGTACACACCGTTAAATACTGGCAGCGCTGGCTGTCACAGTGCAACTATAAAGGGCGTTGGCGCGAAATGGTGGAGCGATCAGCACTGGTGCTGAAGTTGCTAACCTATGAACCTACCGGGGCGATCGTTGCCGCTCCCACATGCAGTTTGCCCGAAACTCTGGGTGGCACACGCAACTGGGACTATCGCTACACTTGGATTCGGGATGCTGCTTTTACGCTGTATGGTCTGCTGAGAATTGGGTTTACCGCTGAAGCGGCGCAGTTTATGGATTGGCTCGAAGCCCGCTGCCAGGAGCTAAAGCCGGATACGCCGCTGCAAATCGTCTACGGCATTGACGGACGGCATGACCTCAAAGAAGAAATATTGGAGCATCTGGCGGGCTACAAAGACTCAGCGCCTGTGCGAATTGGCAATGGTGCCTACACTCAGCTACAGCTCGACATTTACGGTGAGTTGATGGATGCAGTCTATCTTTTCAACAAATATGGCTCTCCCATATCTTACGATCTGTGGACATATTTGCGCCATTTGATCAATTGGGTGTGTGACAACTGGCAGCGTCAGGATGAAGGGATCTGGGAGGTACGCGGCGGACGCAAACAATTTGTCTATTCCAAACTGATGTGTTGGGTCGCCATTGATCGCGGCTTGCGTCTGGCAGACAAGCGATCGTTCCCGGCAGATCGCCAGCGCTGGCTGCGAGTCCGGGATCAGATATACGAAGAGATCCTTAGCAAGGGGTGGAGTGAAGACCGGCAGGCTTTTATCCAGTTCTATGGCAGCAATTCTCTGGATGCCAGTAGCTTGATGATGCCCCTGGTGCTGTTTATGGCACCCAATGATCCGCGGATGCTGAAAACGCTTGATGCCATCAATCGCTCGCCCGAAGCCGGGGGATTGGTGTCGAACAGCCTGGTCTATCGCTATAACGTCGCGGATGCCATTGATGGTTTAACAGGGGATGAAGGCACGTTTAATCTCTGCACCTTCTGGCTGGTGGAAGCATTGACTCGCGCTGGACGGATTGATCCGGCTCGCTTGATCGAAGCACGACTGAAGTTTGAAGAGATGCTCAGTTATGCGACTCATCTGGGGTTATACGCCGAAGAGATAGGTGCCAGCGGTGAGGCGATGGGAAACTTTCCGCAAGCGTTTACCCATCTGGCACTGATTAGCGCTGCATGGAATTTGAATAGGGTTCTTGAAACTTCCTGAAATCAACATAGTGTTGTGTGTAGTAGGAAGTGTCTCTTGTGTCTCTTTGTTTACTTAGGTTTGGCTGAAATTATAGCAACCGCCAGGTTGGTTAGGACACTAAGCTCAGGACATACTCCATCGCC